>NZ_JBEHVX010000033.1:0-21288 GCF_040227455.1 Catenibacterium sp. RTP21428st1_D7_RTP21428_210409
TCGTAGGCAATTAAGAATGGAACATAAACAACTACTGAAATAGCAACTACGATTAACTGAGAAATTGCACCCATTGGGCTACCACCTGTAGCTAAGAAGCCAAGGATAACTGGTGGCATTGTCCAAGGTACTTCAAGTACGATCTTAGGACAGAATCCACTAGAAACTAATAGATAACCTACAACAAGTGTAACTACTGGAGCTAAGATAAATGGAATGTCTAGGATTGGGTTCAATACTAGAGGGATACCAAATGTCATAGTTTCGTTGATGTTGAATAAACCTGGAACGATTGAGATACCAGCGATTGTTCTGTTATCTTCACGTTTAGAGAAGACAAGAATTGCGATTACTAAACCGATAGTAACACCAGAACCACCGAATTCACCAAACATCTGTAACATAGTTAAGTTCATTACATATGGAATGTCCTTCTGAGCAGCACCTGCAGTATATGCAGCTGTGTTAGCATATAGTAATGGTCTGAAGATTGGTTCCTTAACAGCAGCAACCATGTTGTTACCATGAATACCTACGCACCAGAATAATGAGATAATTACATAAAGAATAGCAACTGCAAAGATATTGTTACCAATTAAGCTCTGTAATGGTTTCTGAACAACGTTGAAGATAAATGCGTTTAATTCAGCACCAGTAGCTAACTGACATACTAATCCAACAGCACCAACAACGATTGCAGTTAAGCAAGTTGGGATTAATACTTCGAATGCACGAGCAACTCCAGGTGGAACCTGTTCTGGCATCTTGATCTTTAATGCATCATTCTTACGGAACATATTGTAAAGTTCCATACCAACGATTGCAACGATAAGACCTGTGAATAAACCAGTTGCGGCAGTATAGTTAGATAAGATACCACTGTAAGTAAAGCTATCAGCTGTAATCTTATTTTTAGCAGCCGCACCTGTTACGTTGATAAAATCACCTAAAGTATAACCATGAGATTTACCAGCTTTATCGATGAATGAAGCAGATAAATCTTTTGCAGCAAATGAAGTTGGAGTTACCATCATCCATAAGATGAATCCTAATACAGCTGGGTAAGCACCAGTTTCACCATTTGCTTCAGCAATTTCAGAAGCAAGTAACATAGTAATACCAATAGTAATACATGAGATTGTAGCATACTGCATAGCAGCAAAGATTGGGTTAAGAACTTTAAGAGCCATAATTGGAGACCATAAAGCACCTAAACCGGTTGTTTCGTTTACTAAAACGTTTGTCCAAAGAACACCAACGGCACCTGAGATTGTAGCTGGCATAAAGTTCTGGAATGCATTCTTGATTGCATTCAAGTACTTATTCTGACCACACCAAGCACCGACACGTCCTAGCTTATCAGCAAAAGCGTCCATAAATTTTCCTCCCTTAATTTTTTCGACAAGTCGTAGTATACAGATAAAAAGCCAATTGTCAACGGTTACATTAGAAAAAATATGGTATCTTTAATTGACAAGACCGTATTTTTACGTCTAAAAAATAGAAATTATATTGAGAAATTCAAGGGATTTTTCATTCAGCACACTTTAAATTATTTTTTCATAAAATAAAAATTTAAATTTATTAATACAGTTATATTCTTTGCATGTTTTTGCTACTTATAAATAAATGGTAAAATTAAAAGAGAACCATAACATATAGTTCTCTTAGTTATTGTTCTACAATGACGGTTTGGAATTCAAAGTCTGCATAGTGTCGACGATTGAATGTCAACTCAAATACAGAGCCATTAGAAAGGTATGTTGTCTGTTCTTCCTGGATATAAGGTTCCCCTTCACCTAGTCCTAAGAATGACTGTTCGAGTATTGTAGACAGTGCTGATGTGATCTTTAAGTGACAACTCTGAACCGTCATATGTAACTGATTGATTACATATTTATACAATGAATCCTTTAGGACATCTGCTTTCAAGTTAACTAAACGATATAGTGGAATATATGTAATTTCTACACAATAAGGTTTTCCATCAACAGAACGATTTCTAATAATATGATAAACAAAGTCTCCTTCATCTATCTGTAGCTTTTCCGCTATTTTCTTATCACTTGGTATAACCTCAAATACTTTAATATCCGAAGTTACATCATGTCCTTCAAAACGCATAGAAAGACTGCGCATACGGACAGTTTCATTGTTTTCAGATACATTGAGTTCTTTCACAAATGTACCTGCTCCACGGCGACGAATAATGAGACCTTCTTTTACTAGAATCTCCAAAGCCTTCTTCATCGTTTCTTTATTACAATGGTAATTAACACATAACAAGTATTCGTAAGGAAGTTTCTGGCCCGAAGTATATTCTCCCGACTTAATCTTCTCTCTAATTGCATCTGCAATATCTCTATACTTTGCCACAAAACCACCTCCTTACTTAAAAATACCATACTTTAAAAAAGAATGCACTGTATAATTCTTATTTTGTAATTTTTTTACACCAAATCTCTTTATGTTCTAAATTATAAAGTGTGAATGTTTCATTTTCATAAACTAAGAAACTCTTTACACCTTGTTTTGGCAAAGAAATAGAGTTTGGATTCACTGTGTAGAAGCCATGGTCTTCAAATACTGGAACATGATAATGTCCATAAAGGAATACATCACCCTTCTTTAAATAAGGCATATTGTCTTTATTGTATAAATGTCCATGAGTAATATAGAAATCATGTCCGTCTACATTAAGTAATGCATAATCACTTCTCATAGGGAAGTCTAAAACCATCTGATCTACTTCTGCATCACAGTTACCTCTTACTGCAAGTATCTTATCTTTATATTTGTTTAATAGAGGAATACACTTTTTAGGTGCATACCCTTCTGGTAAGTCATTTCTAGGACCATGATATAAAATATCACCAAGGATGATTAAACGGTCTGGCTGCTCTTCATCAAAGTAGTGCATCACCTTTTCTAGGTCATTATAAGAACCATGTATATCTGATATGATCATTAGTTTCATTTTATTCCATCTCCAATCCGATTGGGCAGTGATCACTGCCCAGTATGTCACTATATATTAAACTCTCTTTTATTCTCTCTTTCAATGAATCAGAGACAATAAAATAGTCAATTCTCCATCCAGCATTTCTTTCTCTTGATTTAAACATATAGCTCCACCATGTATAAGCATCTTTCTTATCTGGATAAAGATATCTGAATGTATCAATATAGCCATGAGATAAAAGTTCTGTCATCTTATTACGTTCCTGATCAGAGAAACCTGCATTATGATGATTGGATGAAGGGTTCTTTAAATCTATTTCATGATGAGCTACATTGAGATCACCACAAAGGATGACAGGCTTATTAAGAGCATCTAAATAGGCAAGGAAAGCATCTTCCCATTCCATACGATAATCAATTCTAGCAAGCTCTTTTTTAGAATTAGGCGTATAACATGTTACAAAATAATAGTCTTCAAACTCTAATGTAATGACTCTTCCTTCCTGATCATGTTCCTCTATTCCTATTCCATAAGATACTGATAGTGGTTCTATTCGAGTAAGTACAGCCGTTCCACTATACCCCTTCTTAAGAGCATCATTAGTATAAAGTGTATAACCTGGGATATCTAATTCAATCTGATCTTTTTGCGCCTTAGTTTCCTGTAAGGCAAAAATATCAGCATTCAATGATTCAAAACTTTCTAAAAAACCTTTTTTTAAACAGGCACGAATGCCATTCACATTCCATGATACATATTTCATATTTTTCTCCTTAAAAAAGAAGGAGCTAGAAAGCTCCTTCTCCATTTTCTGCAATTGCATAACGAACAATTGTTTTCAGTTTTTCACTTGGTGTCTTTTCATAATCATTTAAGTAGACTTCATGATGGAATCCTTCTAAACGCATATTTTGAATAGTAATAAATTCCATAATCTGCTTAGTTGTATTGATTTCAGTATTATAAGCACCCTTATGTAGCATCTGTACGCAATGTCCTTCTGTCATCCTCTTAAGATATATATCTACAATGTAAGGATTATCCTTCTTGTTAGCAGCTTTCTGTTTAATAATTTCAAATGTATTCGGATCTAGAAGCTTTGGTTGTGCCATCATTAAAGTGAACTTAATCATCTTCTTACGAGTAACGTCAAACTTTGAATTATCATAGGTGTCCCATAATCCTTCTAGCGGTGAAATAAGATAAACAAGATTCTTTTCCTGTTTAAAATACTCTCTAATTTCTGCTGACATGATTCGAAGAGCTTTTGATTTTAAGTGGAACTCTTCTACTTCAGGATTACCGATTCCATCAATCATGATGAAATTGAATTCTGGAACATCAACAATGTCAATCTTCTTTGTTGATGCATCATATTGTTTTTTATACTCTTTACGTATACCTTCCTTCATACGGCGCCTCCTTTCTTAAACGTAAACATTATACAAAAATTCACAAGAAAATACTACCATTTTAGTATTATTTCTAAAGAATGTCTTGATAATGTGTCAATTTCATTAATATACTTTTGGGCATTGATTCATAACTGACAACAAAAAAGCTATTCATAAAGAATAGCCTAGATTTACTGTCAGTATATAATTGTATCAATATTTCAATATTTCGCAACATTTTTTTATAATAATTTCATTGTCTTGATAACCTGTGGTTCATTAGGCATATCATTCCAAGGTGATCTTTTAACATTCGCAATCTTATCTACTTCTTCTAATCCTTCAGTAATTAAACCAAAAGCAGCATAGTCACCATCTAGATGTGGTGCATCAGCATGCATGATAAAGAACTGAGATGAAGCAGAATCCTTAACCATTGTTCTTGCCATTGATAAAACACCTCTTGTATGCTTTAGATTATTAGTCACACCATTAGATGCAAATTCACCCTTGATAGATGCTGCTGGATGTTCTTTCATATCAGTATCATATCCACCACCCTGGATCATGAATCCTGGGATAACACGATGGAAGATTAAGCCATCAAAGAAGTTATTTTTAATTAAGTTCACAAAGTTTTCTACAGTAATAGGTGCTACTTCAGGATATAATTCACCCTTCATTACATTGCCATCCTGCATTTCAATTTCAAATAAGATTTTTTCCATGATTATTCTCCTTTATTTGATTTCGCCTTATTTTAACATATTTATTCAATCTCTAATAGTAAAAGCTGTAATAGATCATCTATTACAGCTTCTTATTATTATAATTTCTTATACATTTCCGCAATAATTTCAGCAGCTTCATCTAAACCATAATCACTATTAATAGTTAAGTCAAAATTCTTTAACTGACCCCATTTATTTGTTGTGTAGTAATTATAGTAGTTAGATCTCTTCTTATCTCTTGAGATGACATACTTCTTTGTATTCTCATGCTCTTCTTTATATTCTTCTTCTACTCTCTTAATGCGTGATTCAAGAGGTGCATGGACAAAGACTCTTAATACTTTATCATAATCTTCAAGAATATAATCAGCACATCCATTTACTATGATACATGAATCGTTATTTGCAAGATGACGAATGATTTTAGATTGTGTTGCGAAAACCTGATCATTTAGAGGCATCTGGAAAGTTCCTCCAGCCATTCCATAAAGGAATCCTGAACTCTTTTCCTGAGCTGCTTTCCTAATTGTTTCAATATCAAATCCGAGTTCCTGAGCAGCTAAATCAATAATCTGATTATCGTAATAAACAAGTCCTAAAAGATCGGCTACTTTCTGTGCTATGATACGTCCTCCAGAACCATATTCTCTTGCGATTGTAATAATTTTAGGCATAAGACAAAACCTCCTTCTATAAGTTTATTTTATCACAAGTTTAAAAGAATATGTAAGAAACTTTATAGTAAATAATGAGATGTGCTATAATGCATGGGAAAGAGGTGGATTATGGAATACCATGTTTTAGCAAGTGGTTCTAAAGGAAACAGCACATTTATTGTAGAAAAAACTACAGGTATTTTAATAGATTGTGGTATCTCAAAGAAACAGCTTGTCTATCGATTAAAAGAAATTGGATATACAATAGATGATATAGATTATGTATTATTAACCCATGATCATACAGATCATAATAAAAATATACATATATTTGATAAAAAAATGGTATATACCGCAAAAGGGAATATAGAGGATCTAGATGAGGATCATGAACTTGTTCCTTATACAAGTTATACATTTGGTGATATAGATGTGTATGTATTACGTCTTTCACATGATGCAACTAATCCTATTGGATTTATATTCAAGGGTGATGAAACACTTCTCTATATGACAGATACAGGTTATGTATCACAGAAGAATAAAGAGCTTATTCACAACTTGAATTATTATATTATAGAATCTAATCATGACATAGAAATGTTGATGGCTACACGTCGTCCTTTTTCTTTAAAGAATAGAATTATGGGAGATACAGGACACTTAAATAATGAATATAGTGCTCATTTAATGTGTGATGTGATTGGTGAGAATACGAAAGAGATTGTACTAGCCCATTTATCACAGGATGCCAATACAAAAGAAAAGGCGTTAGAAACTTATTATTCTATATTTGATGAAGAAAAGATGACATTTGATCAAGAGAAGATCAAAGCAGCAAGTCAAACATCTGTTGTTTCTGGAGGAAAATATGAACATTAAGATTATTACTGTAGGTAAGTTAAAAGAGAAATATTTAAGAGATGGTGTACAGGAGTATGTAAAAAGACTTGGTGCTTATGCCCATGTTGATTTAATTGAAGTCCCTGATGAAAAGATACCTAATAACCCTTCACTTGCAGAAGAGACACTTGTAAAGAGTAAGGAAGGAAGAAAGATTCTTGATCATGTGAAACAGAATGATTTTATGATTTTATTAGATGTAGCTTCACGTGAGATGGATTCAGTGGCTTTTAGTCAATATATTGAGAAGAAGATGATTGATGGTTATTCTACTATTGTATTTGTGATTGGTGGATCTTTAGGACATGGAGAGGATGTTCTTACAAGAGCTGACTTTAAATTATCTTTTTCACCAATGACTTTTCCACATCAATTAATGCGCTTGATTCTTGTAGAACAGATTTATCGTGCATTTAAGATTATGAAGAATGAAACATATCATAAGTAGATGTCAATACAATGTATTGACATCTTTTTTACATAAAAAAAAGAACCTGTAGAACAGGTTCTTGCGTCTTATTTAAGACCGTATTTCTTATTGAATTTTTCAACTCTACCATCAGCACTCGCAAATCTCTGTTTACCAGTGTAGAATGGATGACAGTTTGAACAAGTATCCACACGGATTTCATCTAAAACTGAACCAGTTTCGAATTCGTTACCACATGATGTGCAGATTACTTTTACTTTTTTGTAATTTGGATGAATTCCAGCTCTCATTGTCTTATCTCCTTCCGCCTTGAAATATTTGCTACTTCAAAGTAAGTTGCTAGTGTATTGTACATCATTTTTTATTGAAATACAATAGCTTTTTTAAATTTATTTCTTAGTAATATAACCTAATTTTGTTAACATTTCAGCACTTTCAACAGCACCACCTGCAGCACCTCTTAAAGTGTTGTGAGATAAACCTACAAACTTATAATCGAAGATGTTGTCTTCTCTAAGTCTACCAATAGAAACTCCCATACCACCTTCATAGTCTACATCTAATGTAACCTGTGGACGGTCTTCTTCTTCCATGTATCTGATGAAATGTTCAGGTGCATGTGGAAGCTCAAACTCCTGTGGCTGTCCCTCGAAGTTATTTAAACGATCAATTAATTCTTCTTTAGTAGGCTTCTTATTGAAACTAATAGAAACAGTTGCTGTATGACCATTTAATACTGGTACACGAATACACTGGGCACTAATAATAGGTCCTTCAGCTTTAACGATTTCACCATTTTCAATATGACCAAATACTTTTAATGGTTCCTGTTCAGACTTTTCTTCTTCCCCACTAATTAAAGGAATGATGTTCCCTACCATTTCTGGCCATTCCTTAAAAGTCTTTCCAGCACCAGAAATAGCCTGGTATGTACTTACTACAACCTTTGTTGGTTCAAATTCCTTCCATGCTGCTAAGCAAGGTGTATAAGACTGGATTGAACAGTTAGGCTTTACTGCGATAAAACCTTTCTTAGTTCCAAGTCTCTTTCTCTGATCTTCGATGACAGCATAATGTTCTGGGTTGATTTCTGGAATAACCATAGGAACATCAGGTGTCCATCTGTGTGCACTGTTGTTTGACACAACAGGTGTTTCTGCTTTTGCATATGCTTCTTCAATTGCTTTGATTTCTTCTTTACTCATATTTACTGCTGAGAATACAAAATCAACTTCTTTCGCAATGTCTTCTACATCTGCAACATCTTTTACGACAATGTTCTTGACTGCTTCAGGAATAGGTGTATCCATTTTCCATCTGCCTTTTACTGCTTCTTCATAAGTCTTTCCCGCACTAGACTTACTTGCTGCAAGTGTAGTCACTTCAAACCATGGATGGTTATCTAGAAGAGTATTAAATCTCTGTCCAACCATACCAGTCGCACCTAAAATACCAACTTTTAACTTGTCACTCATAGCTTCTCCTCCTATCAACATTAATCGTCAATCATATAACGAGTAATGTGTGCTCCTAATGTAATGAGCTTGTGGTCTATATTATCATAACCACGGTCAATATGGTAGACATTTGTAATTTCTGTTTTACCTTCTGCCATTAAACCAGCCACCACAAGAGCCGCACCACAGCGTAAATCTGTAGCCATTACTCTTGCACCATGTAGAGGTGTCTTGCCTTTTATATAAGCACACGCTTCACCTAATTCAATATCTGCTCCCATCTTATTAAGCTGAGCACAATGCTTAAATCTTTCTTTATAAATAGTTTCAGACACTTTAGATTGTCCATTACCCTGAGTCAATAGGGTTGTTAAAGGCTGCTGTAAATCAGTCGCAAATCCTGGATAAATCTGTGTCTTTACTTCAACAGGCTTTAAATTTCCATCATTACCATATACAACAATGCTATCGCCAATCTTTTCCATCTTAATGCCCATTTCCTTTAATTTAGAAATAAGCGCATCTAAATGCTGTGGAATAATATTCTGGATAACCATCTTTTCACCAATAGCTGCTGCAATAATCAAGAAAGTACCTGCTTCAATACGATCAGGAATAATTTCATGATATGCACCATGCATATGTTCTACACCATCAATAGTAATAGTATCTGTACCAACGCCACGGATTCTCGCACCCATCTTAGTAAGAAGGTTTGCAACATCAATGATTTCTGGTTCCTTAGCTGCATTTTCAATAACAGTACGACCTTTAGCCTTAACTGCAGCTAACATAATATTGATAGTAGCACCTACAGAAGCGAAATCTAGATAGATTTCAGTTCCAATAAGTTCATCAGCCTTTAAATGATATGTTCCTGTTTCTTCATCATAATTAATATCAGCACCTAATGCTTCAAATCCTTTTAAATGAAGATCAATAGGACGAGGTCCTAAATAACAGCCACCAGGCATTCTAATAGTGACTTCTTTATATTTACCTAGTAATGCACCCATAAAATAATAAGACGCTCTTAATTTATCAACTGCACTACTTACTAGTGGTATATTTTTCATATTTCTTGGGTCTACACCGATTTCACCTACGGATATATCCCTTTCAACAACACAATTCAATTCTTCTAATAATACAGTTAGCGCATCAACATCGGAAATTTCTGGTACATTATAAATTTCAACTGGTTCATCTGATAATACAATAGAAGGAATAAGCGCTACAGTTGCATTCTTCGCACCTGAAATAGTCACTGTTCCATTAAGTTTATGTCCACCTTCAATAGCAATTACTTCTTCTGCCATTTCTATTCAATCCTTTCATTAAGGTTATTTAAAATTTATGTATATATATTAAAAAACTTTTAAGTTAATAGTTAATAAGTTAAAGTCAAAATATTGGTATTTATCTCGACGAATTCATTATATAGTATTTTACTGAAAATCACAAAGAAAACAGAAAGTAAATAATCCTTTTTAATAAAAGAATATTTTACTTTTAAAAAAAACATGATATACTATGACCACATGGTCCGTTGGTGAAGTGGTCAACACACTTGGTTCTCATCCAAGCATTCAGGGGTTCGAACCCCCTACGGACTACCATTTTTTTATGTGAATAAAAAAAGAAAGCAAAGCTTTCTTTTTAAAAATGTTTGTTTGTATAAAAAAAATGGCTGGGGTAACTGGATTCGAACCAGTGAAATGGCAGATTCAGAGTCTGCTGCCTTACCGCTTGGCTATACCCCAACAGCAATTTATATTATACATATATTTTAGGAGATGTAAAGAGAAAAATGACAAAAATTCGTACAAGATTTGCACCAAGCCCTACAGGGTACATGCATATCGGTAATTTAAGAACAGCTTTATACTGTTATTTAATCGCTAAACATCAGGGTGGCGACTTTATTTTAAGAATTGAAGATACTGACCAGAACCGTGAAGTGGAAGGTGCAACTCAGTTAATTTATGATATTTTAACTGAAACTGGTCTTAACTGGGATGAAGGACCAGATAAGCCAGGAGATTGTGGACCTTATATCCAGTCTGAAAGACTTCCTATTTATCATGAATATGCTAAAAAGCTTATTGAGCTAGGCGGTGCTCATTATTGTTTCTGTGATAAAGATGCTGACAATGATTATGATCCTTGTCGTATGCTCGATCAAGCAGAAATTGATGAAAAACTTGCAGCAGGTGTTCCTTATGTTATTAGACAGACTATTCCTGATAAGGGTAAGGCTACTTTTGATGATGAAATCTATGGTCATATTGAAGTAGATTGTACTACTTTAAATGATTCTATCTTAATTAAGAGTGATGGATTCCCTACTTATAACTTTGCGAACGTTGTAGATGACCATTTAATGGGTATTACTCATGTTGTACGTGGTAATGAATATTTAGCTTCTACACCTAAATATAACCTTCTATATGATGCATATGGATGGGATAGACCTACTTACATCCATTTACCACCAGTAATGAAGGATGAACATGCTAAGTTATCTAAGAGAAATGGTGATGCATCTTACCAGGATTTAACAAAACAGGGTTATTTAAAAGATGCTATCCTTAACTACATCGCATTACTTGGATGGTCTCCAGCTGATGAAGAAATCCTTTCATTAAATGATTTAATTGAACAGTTCAACATTGAACATATTTCTAAAGCTCCAGCTATCTTTGATATTGATAAGTTAAAATGGATGAACGGTGTTTATTTAAGAAACATGTCATTAGAAGAATTCCACAAAGTGGCTTCTCCTTACTATGACTTCATCACTATTCCTGTAAATACATTAGAAATCTCTAAAGCATTACAGCCACGTGTTGAAAGATTAGCTGATATTCCAGAATTAATGGACTTCGTCAATGAAACACTACCATTTGATGCATCTATCTATAAACATAAGAAGATGAAGACTAATCCTGAAAACTCTTTAGAAGCATTAGAATTATCTTTACCAGAACTTGAAAAGTGGGAAGATTATAATGATGACGAAGGATTAATGAATATGATGATGGATATTGCTAAGAGCCATGAATTAAAGAATGGACGTATTATGTGGCCTATCCGTGTTGCATTATCTAATAAGGCATTTACTCCTGGTGGTGCTGTAGAAATCGCTCATATTCTTGGTAAAGAAGAAACTTTAAGAAGAATTAGAGTTGCTATCGAAGATTTAAAGAAATCAGTGGCTGAATCAGCAGAATAAAAACAAGAGGCTCGTTTGAGCCTCTTTTAGTATACTTTCTTATAGTTTGCAAGTGCACCGATTAGGTTAGAATCATTATTGTATTTACATTGTACTAACTTAACTTGTGGAATAGGCACAGGCATTTTTCATAGAGTTCATCTAAAGACTTCCGGATTCTGCCTGTTTTTTAGATAAATACTCTTAATTACTTCTAAGAAGTTTTCTAGTGTATCAAGTGGTGTAGGCACGCTTCCCTTTTCCAGCATTTCCATCGTTCATTAAAGCGTACTTAATCGCAGTACCCCCAACATCAAAAACTAAATATTCCATATCTGCTTCCTCCTCTAAATGTCATAATATAGATTGAGAATATACTATATTTTTCTGAAAAAGAAATAAATATACTTGATATGGCTATTTTAATGTAATAGATTATTGTAAAGGAGTTGAATTACTATGACAGAAACAGGAAAGAAGATTGTATGCGGGTTATTATTAATTAATATTATGCTTACCCTCATCTCAATCAATATCAAATAAGGAGTGCATATTATGGATGACAAATATAAAGCACAGAAAAAATACGCGAAAAGTCATATTAAAAAACTTAGTTGTTCTTATCCTGCAGAGTTTGTAGATGCATTCAGAGATGCCTGCAATACTCTAGGTGTTAAACAATCTGAAGTAATTAGAGAAGCAATGAATAAAATAATAGAACAAGCAAACAAAAGCCAAGGCGATTAAACCTTGGCTTTTATATTAATCCTGGAATAAAGGAGTAGAAAGATAACGGTCACCTGTATCCGGTAGTAAGGCTACAATAGTCTTTCCTTTATTTTCTGGTCTTTTCGCAAGTTCAATTGCAGCATAAACAGCAGCACCTGAAGAAATACCTACTAAGATACCTTCATTATGACCAATTTCTTTACCAGTCGCAAATGCATCTTCATTAGTTACACGGATGATTTCATCATATACCTTTGTATCTAAGACATCAGGTACGAAACCTGCACCGATACCCTGGATCTTATGTGCACCACCCTGTCCAGTAGATAGTACTGGAGATGAATCTGGTTCTACTGCAACTACTTTTACGTCTGGTTTCTTATCTTTTAAGTACTGTCCTACACCAGTCACTGTACCACCAGTACCTACACCAGCTACAAAGTAATCTACCTGACCATCTAAGTCTTCAAAGATTTCTGGTCCAGTTGTTAAATAGTGTGCCTGTGGGTTAGCTGGGTTAACGAACTGTCCTGGAATATAACTGTTTTCAATTCCTTCTGCAAGTTCATTTGCTTTCGCAATAGCACCCTTCATACCCTTAGTTCCGTCTGTTAAGACAAGCTCAGCACCATATGCTTTCATTAATGTACGTCTTTCTACAGACATTGTTTCTGGCATAACAATAATAATACGATAACCTCTTGCAGCAGCAACAGAAGCTAAACCAATACCTGTATTACCTGAAGTAGGTTCAATTAATACAGTGTCTTTATTGATTTTGCCTGCTTTTTCTGCTTCATCAAGCATATTCTTTGCAATTCTATCTTTAACACTTCCTGCGGGATTGAAGTATTCAACCTTTGCGATGACCTTTGCTTCTAAGTTATATTTCTTTTCTAAATGTGTTAATTCTAATAATGGTGTATGGCCAATTAACTGGTCAGCACTAGTGTATACCTTACTCATGTTAATTCTCCTCCTGATTTGTTATTTTACTGCAGCAAAAGCCTGATCTAAGTCTGCAATAATATCATCAATATGTTCAGTACCAATAGATAATCGAATAGAATTCTGCTGGATACCTACCTGCTTTAATTCTTCTTCATTCATTTCTGCATGTGTAGTAGAAGCTGGATGAATAACTAAAGATTTCACATCTGCAACGTTTGCAAGTAATGAGAATAACTGTAAATTATCAATGAAATCTTTTGCTTTTCTTGCATCACCCTTGATGTTGAATGTAAAGATTGATCCACCACCGTTAGGGAAATACTTCTTATACAATGCCTGCTGAGATGGATCTGTAGATACTGAAGGATGTGATACAGATTCAACCTGTGGATGGTTATTTAAGTATTCTACAACCTTTAATGTATTTTCCACCTGTCTTTCTACACGTAATGAAAGTGTTTCTAGACCCTGTAAGAAGATCCAAGCATGAATTGGTGAAAGAGTAGCACCCATGTCTCTTAATAAAATAGCTCTAATTCTTGTAATATAAGCAGCTGCTCCTACATCTTTCGCAAAGCTTACACCATGATAAGATGGGTTTGGTTCAACAAGCTGTGGAAATTTATCTGCATGTGCCGCCCAGTCAAACTTACCTGCATCAACGATGACACCACCAATAGTAGTACCATGACCACCAATGAACTTAGTTGCTGAATGAATAACAACATCAGCACCATATTCAATCGGTCTAATTAAATAAGGTGTACCAAATGTGTTATCAATAACTAATGGTAAACCATGTTTATGTGCAATCTTTGCGATTGCTTCGATGTCTACAACATCTGAATTTGGGTTACCTAAAGTTTCAATATAAACAAGTTTTGTGTTTTCCTGAATAGCATCTTCAAATGCCTGTGGATTTAATGCATCTACGAATGTAGTAGCAATACCATAATCAGTAAATGTATGTTTGAATAGGTTGAATGTTCCACCATAGATGTTTTCTGCAGATACAATATGGTCACCTGCAGCCACTAAGTTTTGTACTGCGTATGTCACTGCAGCTGCACCAGAACCTACTGCCAAGGCGGCTACACCACCTTCTAAAGCCGCAATTCTTTTTTCGAATACATCTTCAGTTGGGTTTGTTAGACGACCATAGATATTACCAGCATCCTGTAATGCGAATCTAGCTGCTGCATGATCTGAGTTATGAAAAACGTAAGATGAAGTCTGATAGATAGGTACTGCACGAGCGTCAGTTACTGGATCAGCTTCTTCCTGTCCTACGTGTAATGCAAGTGTTTCGAAATGATAGTTTTTATTAGACATGTATGTTTCCTCCTTAACCCTATTTGTTTGATAGGTTAATAGGATTATAGCAGTGATAAACCTACTAGTCAACTATATTTATATTATTTTTTTTGTGAATATTTCGTATTTTCTAAATTTAATTGATTTTATTTATGATTATATGACATAATCATCGCCATTTGATGAAGCAGGTACTAAATCACTTAAAGAAACACCTTCTAAATAGTCTGTAATCACATTATATAAACCAGCCCACATAGGTAATGTATTACAATAAGATGCTCTTTCACATGTATTACATTCATCCGCTAAACATGATACAGGAGCTAATGTTCCTTCAGTAATCTTAAGAATAGAAGCAACACTATAGTCTTCTGGAGCATGTGTTAAACGGTATCCTCCACCTTTACCTCTTAAACCTTCTACAAAGTGTTCTTTAGATAAAGATTTAATAATAATTTCTAGATACTTTTCAGAGATATTCTGTCTTGCAGCTATTTCTTTTAATGGTATATATTTAGAACGATCATGCTGTGCTAAATCAATCATGACACGTAAAGCATAACGTCCTTTAGTTGATATCATCATCATCTATTCCTCCTTTTACATATACCTAGTATACTAGGGGGTTATAGGGTAAGTCAAGATTAATAGAAATTGAGCGTTGATGTAACAGATAGTTGATGTTAGAATTCTAATAAGAAATAGTGATCAACAGTTGTATAAGCTATATGTTACACCAAAGAAAGGATGATATATAATCAGAAACATTACATACACAAGTGCAACATATTTGGAGTTACTTTAATAATAGTCTATAATTTTTGTATATTATAAATACAAGGAGACCCTATGAAATCAAAAAAGATTATTGTAAGTATTGTTGTTTGTTTAGTCATTGCAGTTATTGCAGTATTTGTAGTACCTAGTTCTAGTTCTTATTTATCAGAAGTTACTGTAAGTGGAGAAAAGAAGAAAGGTTATTCTTTCTATAAAACAGCTTCTATATCTAGCAAGTTAAAGGATGTTGATTTTATAGATCACTTACCTGATGGTATACAGAAGTATGATGAAAGTAAAACACGTTATGGCTCACCTTCTTATACTGTTGTGATAAAGAATGATGCATATCGTTTCTATAGACTATCAAGTGAATCAGATGTACTTGTGACTAAATCAAATAAGAGTGATCAATCTCAAATAAAAGAATATGCGAAAATGAATAAAAATAATTATAAGAAACTTGCATCCTCAACATATTATACTGATTATGATCAATTAGATTACTGGAACTAACATAGTTATTCCTACCATTTGTGGTAGGAATCTTTTTATTTGCATAAAAAAAGAGAAGCCTAAGCTTCTCTCTTAAATGAATTATTCAGCAGCTTTACCGATGCAACCAAATACTTCCATTCTGTCTTTTACGCAGTCTCTGATAGCCTGAGCACCTGGAGCAAGTAATTTACGAGGGTCATAACCTTTACCCTGCTGATCCTTACCTTCTTCAATGTACTTTCTAGTAGCTTTCTGGAAGTATAACTGACATTCAGTGTTAACGTTGATCTTAGATACACCTAAGCCAATTGCTTTCTTAACCTGTTCATCAGGAATTCCTGAACCACCATGAAGAACTAATGGTAAGATACCAGTTTCTTTCTGGATAGCATCTAATGCTTCGAACTGTAAACCAGCCCAGTTTGCAGGGTATACACCATGGATATTACCGATACCAGCAGCTAAGAAGTCAACTCCTAAGTCAGCAATCATCTTACATTCTTTAGGATCTGCTACTTCACCCATACCAATAACACCATCTTCTTCTCCACCGATTGAACCTACTTCAGCTTCGATAGATACACCTTTAGCATGGCATAATTCAACTAATTCCTTAGTCTTTTCGATGTTTTCTTCGATTGAATAATGAGAACCATCGAACATGATTGAAGTGAATCCAGCTGCTAATGCTGCCTTAGCACCTTCATATGAACCGTGATCTAAGTGTAATGCTACTGGTACAGTGATATTTAAAGATTCTACCATTGCTTTAACCATAGCAGCTACAGTTGTGAAACCTGTCATATATTTTGCAGCACCTTCAGATACACCTAAGATTACTGGTGCATTTAATTCCTGTGCTTCTAAAAGAATAGACTTTGTCCATTCAAGGTTATTGATGTTGAACTGTCCAACACCATAATGGCCTGCTTTAGCCTTTTTTAACATTTCTGTTGCGGAAACTAATCCCATAATATTATCTCTCCTTTTCTTTTATACTTCCATAATACTCTTTTTTCTTGTCTATTACTAGAAAAATTAAAAGATGTAAACGTTTTTATTTTACTTTATTTTCTTTTTCATTTATCCGGCTTAAAAAGCCTTCTATTTCCTGCTTTGTATAATAAGCAGGATTATCATCAAGCATCTCTTTTAACTGCTTCTGATAGTCTTTTTGATAGCCAATACGCTTATTTAATAAGCGTATTGCAAGTGTCTGTTGATAGGCTATATCGGTGTGAAGAAACTTCTTTAATTGTAGATTCGTATATTCACAAGCACAATCTAATGGAAGATCATCGATATATCCCTGAAGTCTTAAACTATGCAGATTTTTCATCTAATGCCTTCTTTAACTGTAAACAAGCTTTTTCTAAAGTACTTCTAGGACATGCTAAGTTAAATCTTTCAAAACCTGATCCTTCTTCACCAAACACATAACCTTCATCTAACCAAAGATGTGCTTTATTTAACATGAAGTCTTCTTGTTCTTCATTACTCATACCAAGTGTTCTCATATCCACCCAAGCAAGATATAAGCCTTGTGGATCAATTAAAGATACACCAGGACATTCAGTTTTAAGGAAGTGATCAAGATAATCCATATTACCTTTAATATAATCTAGAAGCTGATTCACCCATTCATCCCCCTTAGTATAAGCGACTGTTGTCGCAATAAATCCTAATATTGTAGGATCAGAAATAGAATGACTCATCTTCACTTTCTTAAATTGATTTCTTAGCTTTTCATCTGCAATAATAGCTGCAGAAGTCTGAAGTGCAGCTAAGTTGAATGTCTTAGATGCTGCAGTTAATACAATTGAAAAGTTCTTATATTCAGGATCTACTTCATAGAATGCGACATGCTTATGAGGCGCATAGACAAAGTCCATATGGATTTCATCCGATACTACAAAAACGTTATGTTTTTTACAGATATCTCCAATTGTTTTTAGTTCTTCTTTAGTCCATACTTTACCTACTGGATTATGTGGATTACAGAAGATCATCATCTTAACGTTTTCTTCTATAATCTTAGTTTCAAATGCTTTGTAATCAAGTGTATATTGGTTATCTTTTAGATCAAGAGGCATTCTTACCATACGTCTACCATTGTTTTTAATAGCACGATAGAATGGATAATAAACTGGTGTAAGAACCAATACACTCTCCTCTTTTTTAGTATAAGCTTCTACTGCAAGATGAAAGGCAGTGACAACACCCGGTGTAGGGACAATCCAGTCTTTTTCAACATGGAAATCATGTCTACGTTCCATCCATCCCACAACACTTTCTAAGTATTCTTCTGGGATTGTACTATAACCATAAATACCATCTGACACACGTTTAGAGAGTGCTTCTGGAATATCTGGTAATGTTTTGAAATCCATATCTGCAACCCACATAGGGATCATATCAGGATCATCTGTATGACCTGAATCATATTTTGCGCAGTTTGTATGATGTCTATCATACACTGTATCAAAATCATACTTCATCGTAGCACCTCCTGCTTATTAAATGCATCCTGTGAGAAGTGGAATAAACCAATACCGACAGACTGTGCTAAATTAAGTGAATCAATCGCATTCGTATGAGGAATAAAGACGCTTTGTCCATATGTCATATAAATATCATCGAGTCCTGATGATTCATTTCCAAAGATCAGTGAATGAGGTGTTACAGGTTTCACCTGATGAATATTCTTAGCACCCTTCAACATAAATGGATAACATTGATGATCACCAAACTCTTTAAGATACTCATCAATACTTTCATAATAATGAATACGTAAAGAGAATAATGCACCCATAGAAGAACGAACAACATGAGGATTAAAGATATCGACTGCTGGACGAATAATAGCTAAGTCCTGATAACCAAATCCTAACATTGTACGCATAATTGTACCCATATTACCCATATCCATAGGATTCACTAATACAATATGATTCCCCTTCTGTAAGGGTTCATAGAATGTTTTAAATACCCCAATCGCATAACAATTAGACTTTGGTGAAAGCTTATTAATTGTCGCATCATGAACATCAATAGGAATATGATGCAATGCACATAATTCCTTGATTTTAGGATATCCTCTGTTTTCTTCTATTGAAGAGTGTACAACCACTCTTTTCACAATATCTGGTTTATGTTCTAATAATTCTATTGTAGGAAAGACACCCAATGTATAAGAGGAGTCATCACCTTTTTTATATAACTTCATATTTTTCTCCTCTATGCATCTTCATTAATATTCTTAATAGTTTGTAATTCATCTTCTGCATTCTTTTTTAATGCTTCAAAATGTTTAGGATCTTGTTTAGCCCCTTTATCAATGAGTTCTAATAGTTCACGATATTTTTCTACTACAACCTCCATTAATGATTCTTTTACTTTGTAATCTAATTCATCACGGGCCTGCTGATGAACACGATTTAATGATTTATATTGTTCTCTAAATACAAGGTCATAATCCACCTTTGATTTTCTAGAAAATAGTCCCATAAGTACTCCTCCTTCATCTCATTTATTATACTATAGAACACAAAAATAGTCACAAATAATGTGACTATTTAGTATTCGTTGCCATGACACCTACGAGTGGATGTGGCTGATATGGTTCTTCTAGATATTGTTTTTCTTCTTCGCTTAATTCAAGCTCTGTCGCAAGTACAGCTGTATCAACATGTTTAAGTTTAGTCGCCCCTACAACTGGTGATGCTACTTTAGACATCAACCAGGATAATGATACTTCACTCATAGAAACATGATGCTTTGATGCAAGTTCTTCTACACGTTGAATGATTTTTAAATCTAAATCACTTGATGCATCATATTTACCTTTCGCATATTTATCTTTTTCAAGTCTTTGTGATGTTTCTCCAGGATGCTTTGCGAGACGTCCTGATGCAAGTGCACTATATGGTGTCATCGCAATACCTTGTTCATCACAATAACGCTTCATTTCTCTTTCTTCTTCTCTAAAGATCAGATTATAGTGCCCCTGAACACTTACAAACCCTTGTAAGCCTCTTTCTTTCGCAATAGTATTGGCAGTTGCTAATTGATATGCAAAACAGTTGGAAATACCTATTTCTTTGATTTTACCTTCTTTAATGAAGTCATTGAGTATTTCTAATGTTTCTTCAATAGGTGTTTGATAATCCCACATATGCATAATATAGAGATCAATATAATCAGTCTGTAGTCTTCTTAAACTATTATTCAAACACTCAGTTAAATATGTTCTTGAATCAATAGAATCATCACTCTTAGGGGTATACTTAGTCGCAATAATAACATCCTCACGATGTCCATACTCTTTAATAGCACGTCCTAAGTATTCTTCACTTGTGCCTGATTGATAAGCCATCGCTGTATCAAAGAAGTTGATGCCTGATTCTAAGGCATGGAAAATAATATTTTTAGAGTCTTCATAAGGTAATGTCCAGGAATGCATACCTTGAGATGCATCTCCAAATCCCATACATCCTAAACAAACCTTAGAAACCTTTAATGAACCAATCTGTGTATATTTCATAATCAATCCTCCTGAACTTATCATAATATATATAAGAATAAATAGCGAAAGACAAAAAAGTACTTCTATCCATAAGTAGACAAATAGCGGTAATTATCTATATGGAGAATGATCTTTCAATAGATCCTTTAAACCTAAGTAACGCATATGATTGATGTTGTCTACAAGTTCATCTACTGGTTCTTTCATACCATCTAGAATCCATTGAAGGACCATACTATGAGAGGCATTGGTATGGTAGAGTGTCGCAAATTTAAGTTCTTTGGATAATGGTTCTCCTATACAATGTTCATGCCATTTTAAATCAAACGCTATACAATGGTGAAGCATATGCTCTTTCAATGAATTCTGTCCATCTATTAAACAGGCTTGTTCAACGAATGTTTCATATTTCTTTAAGCTGTTTAATGCCTGAGTGAGTGATAATTTAAAGTCAATAGACATATCTTCATCAAACTCATTCACAATCACTGTATCATAAACATAGGCAATAAGATCATTCTTATCTAGAAAATGATTATAGAATGTCTGTCTTGAGAGTTCAGTATCCTCTAGTAAGTCTGCCACTCAAAATGTGATTAAATATACTCACATAGAGATAATGTAAGTTCTCACGAACATTACTTACTATTTTATTGTGTATGCTTTCGATTGACCGAAATCATATCTACTCACAAGTTCATGTACACTTCATAGTCGTAAATTCCCGAAATAGCCTTCGGTACA
>NZ_JBEHVX010000034.1:0-20024 GCF_040227455.1 Catenibacterium sp. RTP21428st1_D7_RTP21428_210409
CCTATATCCGTTACAGATAATAAACTTCATTTCAAACTTGGCAGGATGGTATTTGGAATACAAATAAATGATAGATTCCAGCAGGATGAGGTAGATGCGGTTTTATCATATCTTGCCGAATCTGAGATTTTGGATGACAGGGCTGTCAACACTCTTATTAAAGATGGCTACTACATAGATACATACAGACCCTGCTATGCTACGCTTGTTCCCAGGATGATAAGAGGTAAATACAGAGTATATTTACATTTAACCATCGAAGGCAAGGCAAAACCTAAATATGATAGATTTGGCAGTCCAAGACATAAGTTCGGCAAAGGAATGATAGGTGCTGATATAGGGACACAGACTGTTGCTTATACATCTAATACTGAGGTAGGTTTGAAGAATCTTTCAGAGCGTGGCAACAGTATTCAGACTTCTGAGAGAAAAGAACGTCTGCTTTACCGTGCTATGGATAGGTCAAGACGTGCGACTAATCCTCAGAATTATAATGATGATGGTACTGTTAAAAAAGGTCGTAAGACTTGGAGATATTCTAATCATTATAAGAAGCTGAAAACAAAGCACTCTGAACTATGTCGCATCAATGCCATAAACAGACAGCTTGCAATAAATGAAGACGCTAACCATTTAAGAAGTCTTGGAGATGTATTTATCACAGAACCTAAAAATGCAGGCAGGCTTATGAGACGAGCCAAAGAAACTACGGTCAATAGTAAAGGCAAATTTAATAGGAAAAAGCGTTTTGGCAGATCCATAAAGAATAGATGTCCTTCTGGGTTTCAAGCTGCTGTAGAACAGAAATTCAAGGTATCAGGTGGTATATATATTGAAGTATCTAATGATTATAGAGCTTCACAGTACGACCATACTATTGATGACTATATTAAAAAGAAACTATCTGAGCGAATGTATAAGCTGCAAGATGGTACTGAGGTACAACGAGACTGGTATTCATCATTCCTATTATACTGTTACGATTACAGAACCAAAGGTATAGATAAAAACAAATGCATTTCTGAATTTGATAAGTGTTACAGCAAAGAAAGAGCCCTAATCGAATGGATTAAGGCTAACGAGATCAAGGTATTAAATAGCGGAATTAAGACAGCGTAAAACATATTCAGGGAGATTGACTATACTTCCTTACGAAAGTAGAAATTTACCGTTAATGTGGTCGTTGGACTGCTTGGTAATGAAAGTTCTGATTCAAATAGATTTACACTTGTAACTCCAAAGTCTGAAAATGATGTACGATTACAAGCTACACTTGGCAATCAGAACCCCGCGGGCTTGCCCGTGGGAGTAGTCAGTTTCATAGGTATTGCTAGGGGATTAAGTAAGATGCTGGTGATTAAGAGCGGATCTATCGAGACAACAGGAACAATGATGATGATTATTTCATTATCATTCGGTGCTGTAATAGGAGAATTGTTAGATTTAGATGGTAAGATGACGCATTTTGGTGAATGGCTGAAGATAAAAACAGGTAATGCAAAGGATAATAAGTTTGTAGATGGTTTTGTGACAGCTTCATTAACAGTCTGTATTGGCGCTATGGCTGTTGTTGGGGCTATTGAAGACGGGGTTCATGGAAATCATTCTATTCTTTTCGCAAAAGCAATACTTGATTTTGTGATTATTCTTGTGATGAGTGCCACCCTTGGTAAGGGATGCTTATTTGCTTTTGTACCTGTTGGATTATTTCAGGGAACAATCACTCTTTTATCAAGAATGATTAGTCCTTTTATTACTGCATCAGCTATGAGTGCTCTCTCATATATAGGTTCAATACTGATATTTTGTGTCGGTGTTAATCTGGTATTTGATACAAAAATTCGTGTTGCTAACCTTTTATCAGCTTTAATTGTTGCATGTATATGCACTGTTTTCGCATTGTAAGAAACTTTTACTTGCATTTCTTTTTGTTTTTTGTAGAATATTTATGAGGAGTGACGGCGATGGAAAACAAGATTCGATTAAGTCCTAAAAGAATTCTTAATAAAGAATTTTCTATTGAGACAAAAGGCTATAGTGCAAATGAAGTAGATAGTTATCTTGATATTGTGAAAGAAGATTATCTGAATTTTCAATCTATGTTGAATGAATCTTATGATGAAATTGAAAGTCTTCAAAAAGAGAATGCAGCTTTGAGAAGAAAACTCAATGAATTATTAAGAGAAAGACAGGATCAAAGAGATAGTGCACACGTCATGGAAGAGAGCTTGAATAACAATGTCGATGTCCTCAGACGTATTTCTCAATTAGAAAGAGAAGTCTATCATAAAAATAAAGATTAATATAGTCTGCGAGAACTGATCGCTGGAAACAGAGGAAAGTCCGTGCTGCCACTATCTGAGATGATAGTAGTGATCGTGCTGAGGCCAATAACCTCAGGCAGAAATGACAACGGTGAACGCCTAAGTCGTAAGATATGGAACTAGCCATAAAGTGCCACAGAAACGAATACTGTTAGAAATGACAGAGTGAAAAGGGGTAAACTTCGCGAGGCAGAAACCCAAATTTTGGTAGGGGAGTCTAGCAAAAGGAATTGAACGGATGCTAGGTAGAGAAATCTAAGATAAATGATGAGTTGAAAAACAGAACACGGCTTATAAGAGCAGACTCATAGATGGTTTCCATTGGGAACCGTCTTTTTTTGTGTATCTATAATAGTTGTAAAATGAGACTATTTGTGGTTAAATAGACTTGATATGAATGCAAGGAGGCTTAGAGATGAATATTAGTGAAATAATTAAACAGAAAAGAGAAGAAAAAGGATTATCTGTGGAGGAATTATCTTCTCAGACAATGCTTTCAATCGCAATAATTAATGATTTAGAAAATGGCAACTTTGACCATTATCAGGGTGAAGAAGCCTATATGAAGATGTATTTAAGAAAAATCTGCCGTGCTCTTGATATAAATGAAAAAGAAGTGCAGAATGAATATTTAAATTTAACTCAGAAAATTGAGTTAGAAGAATTACAGGAAGCAGAAGCACAGAGTGAGAATACAAAGAAAAAGTTATCTGCAGATGAGGAAAAAGCAAAAGCTTTCCGTTTTGAAAAGCCTTCATTTACAAATAATAAAGGTGTAGTAGGTGATAAGAGTCATTTGAATGTGATTAGAGTAATTATTATTATATTACTTGTTGCGATGATTTTCTGTGTAGGTTTCTTTGCGATTAGTAAAACAAAGTCTAAGGCAAATGTACCATCATTTACAAGTAATCAGCAGACTGCAGCAGGTGAAGTAACTAAGAAGCCTTCTAAAAAGAAAACTGAAAAGAAGAAAGAAGAAGTTGTACCTGCAGTGACTTATACAAGAAATAGTGATTTAAATTATAATTTTAAATTAAAGGATCCAAATGCACAGACTTTTAAATTAAAGGTTGAATATTCTAAGAAGTGCTGGGGTAGTCTTTATGTAAACCGTACTAAATACACTAAGTTTGAAGGTAAGGTTTATAATGAAGGCGACAGTGTTGAAGTAACACTAAATACAGCAGACTTTAGCACATTAAGACTTGTAAGTGGTGAACAGTCTGGTGTTAAGGTATATGTGGATGATGTAGAAGTTCCATTAACTGATGAAGAAAAGGCTGAAACAGGACTTAAATATACTAATTTAACATTGGAGAAGTAAGATGAATTTACCAAATCGTTTAACAGTAACACGTTTATGTCTTGTGCCAGTATTTATCGCATTATATTTATGTCCTTATTTTACAGATATCAGTGTGCCTCAGATTCATATTCTCTTTACTGATATCTCTGTCATTCAGTTATTAGCTTTTATTGTATTTTTAGGAGCATCTCTTACAGACTTTCTAGATGGTTATCTTGCAAGAAAAAATCATCTTGTCACTACTTTTGGTAAGTTTGTGGATCCTATTGCGGATAAGATGCTTGTGAATTCAGCACTTATTCTTCTTACTTGGAACAATAAGATGTCAGTCATTGCCTTAATCGTTATGCTTTTAAGAGATACTTTCGTGGATGGTGTACGTCTTGTTGCGTCTAGTTCTAATAGAGTTCTTGCTGCTAGTATTTATGGAAAACTTAAGACAGTCACTCAGATGGTGGGTATTTGTCTTCTCTTATTAAATAATCCAATCTTTGCACACTGGGATATCCCATTTGCGAATTATGTCATTAATATCGCAGCATGTGTTTCATTATTATCTGGTATTGATTATTTCTGGAAGAATAGAGATTTAATCATGGAGAGTATGTAATATGGAAGATTTAGTTAGATTGTTGATAAAAAAGAATGTAACAATTTCTAGTGTTGAAAGCTTTACAGTAGGAAACTTTGCAGCAACTCTTGGATCAGTTCCAGGAGTTTCTGCTGTTTATAAGGGAAGTCTTGTCAGTTATCAGACAATTATTAAGCATCAGGTATTAGGTATCCCTCAGGAAGTGATTGATACCTATGGTGTAGTATCGAATGAAGTAGCAGGCCTTATGTGTATCAATGGACAGAAGATGTTCGAGACAGATCTTTGTATTTCATTTACAGGTAATGCAGGTCCAGATGCTATGGAAGGCAAGAAGGTCGGTTTGATATATATTGGAATTGCCTATAAGGATGAAGTTCATACATATGAATATGAACTAGAAGGCAGCCGTAAACAGATTGTAGAACAAGCTCTTGCAATCGGAAAAATGAAGATTTCTGAAATTTTGAAGTAATTTATAAATAATTGTCGTATGAATATGTATGGAGGTATATGTTTATGGCGAAGGAAAAGAAAACTGCAGTCAAAGATACTGATGCAGCATTAGATGATGCAATCAGTCAAATTGAAAAGAAATTTGGTAAAGGGTCTGTTATGCGTCTTGGAGACCGTACAGCAGTGGATGTAGACGTCATCCCTTCAGGCTCTTTAACTCTTGATAAAGCATTAGGTATTGGTGGTTACCCTAAAGGTCGTATTATCGAAATATATGGTCCTGAATCAAGTGGTAAGACAACTCTTACATTACATGCGATTGCCCAGGCACAAAAGCAGGGCGGTAAAGCAGCATTCATTGATGCTGAACATGCTATTGATCCTGTTTATGCAAAGAATTTAGGTGTTGATATTGATGAATTGATTCTTTCACAGCCAGATAGTGGTGAACAGGCGTTAGAGATTGCTGAAATGTTGGTACGTTCTGGTGTGATTGATTTGATTGTTATTGACTCGGTTGCAGCTCTTGTTCCACAGGTGGAATTAGATGGTGAAATGGGAGATGCAGCAGTTGGTTTACAGGCACGTTTGATGAGTAAGGCTTTAAGAAAGCTTTCAGGTGTTATGAATAAGACAAACTGTACAGTGATCTTTATTAACCAGCTACGTGAAAAGATTGGGGTTATGTATGGAAATCCAGAAACAACAACAGGTGGTCGTGCCTTGAAGTTTTATTCTTCTGTACGTGTAGAAATTAGAAGAAGTGAACAAATCAAACAGAATGGCGAAATTATTGGTAATAAAGCCAATATCAAGGTTGTTAAGAATAAAGTAGCACCTCCATTTAAGACAACTCAGGTTGATATTATCTATGGTAAAGGTATTTCACGTGATGGTGAAATTCTTGATTTAGCAGTAGAAGGCGATATTGTAGAAAAATCAGGAGCATGGTATGCCTATAATGGTGAGAAGATTGGACAGGGAAGAGAAAATGCGAAAAACTTCCTTATTGAACATCCAGCTATCTTTGAAGAAGTGGAAGAAAAAGTCAAAGCACAGCTTTTTGGCACTGAAGAAGTGGCTGAAGCTGCAGAATAGTCTCGTTTAACAGGCGGAATATTCCGCCTTTTTGTGAAATGTGGTGTAATATGAAAAAAACAGAACAGCTTATAATCAATACATTCTTAGAACTTGTTGAAGAAAAACCTCTTGATAAGATCACGATTCAGGATATTGCGGATAAATGTGGTATTAATAGAAATACCTTTTACTATCATTTTGATGATATTTATTCTTTAATTGAATCTGTCTTTAATAATCATGTTATCACCATTGAACGGATGTTTGAAGAAGGTGCTTCCTGGAGTGAATGTTCTGAGGTTGCTTTGAAATTTTTAGTGGAAAATCGTCGCGCCATTAGACATATTGCGTTTTCAATGAACCGTAATCAGTTAGACCATTATCTGTACGTAGTATTTAAAAGAATATTTACAGAATATTTATTGGATAACTTTATTGTGGATATATCAGATGAAAAATTTGATAATCTCATATGGTTTTACACATATGCGATTATGGGATGCATAGATTATAATTTTATTGAAAATAACAATGATATTGAATTAGAAGCACTTCTAGATAAGTTTAATACCACATTATTGATGACAAATCCCCTTAAAGCAAGTAAGCAGTCCAGATAGAAGACTGCTTTTTTACGTTAATGTATGATTGAAAAGTGAATATAAATACATTATAATATAACTAGTGCTTTTTAGCACTTTTATACATAGGACACGGAGGGCTTTTATATGAATTTAATTAAAGTCTTGACCTATGTTCTTGTGTTTGTCTTAGGTGCAGGATGTTATTATATGTATATCCGTTTGAAGATTTCTAAAGCAAATGCAGATGCCAAAACAATTGTTGAAGAAGCTAATACAAAAGCAGACAATCTCATTAAAGAAGCAACGCTTGATGCAAAAACAAAAGCTTATGAATATAAGCTTGAAGCTGAAAAAGAAGCAAAGCAGCAGCGCTTAGAATTGACTAAGTTTGAAAATAAGCTATTACAACGTGAACAGAACATCGACCGTAGAGATATTTCTTTACAGGGAAAGGAAGATGCTCTTGAAGCAAGAAGCCAACAATTAAATAAGAAAAAGGCGGAACTAGAGGTCAAGGAAGAAAAGCTACAACATCAGATTGATGAAAAAGTAGCCGAACTTGAAAAAATTGCAGCTATGTCTGCACAGGAAGCAAAAGCTGAACTCTTTAAACAAGTAGAACAGCGTATGGAGACTGAGGTCACTGCTTATATCAAAGAACAAGAAGATGAAGCAAAGACTAAAGCTTCATTATTTGCAAAGGATATTATTGCGAATGCCTTGAATCGTTATTCTCAGGAAGAAGTCATTGAACGCACAGTCAGTGTAGTAGCACTTCCAAGTGAAGAAATGAAGGGACGTATTATCGGTCGTGAAGGTCGTAATATTAAGGCAATTGAAAATGCAACTGGTGTAGATTTAATTATCGATGATACTCCAGAAGTGATTACATTATCATGTTTTGATCCAATTCGTCGTGAAGTGGCTCGTTTATCACTTGAAACACTTATTCATGATGGACGTATTCAGCCAGGACGTATTGAAGAAGTAGTCACTAAGACTAAGAAGGATTTAGATGATACTATTTTAAAGGCAGGGCAGGATGCTGTCTTTGAATTAGGATTATCAAGAATGAACAAAGAACTTGTCATGATGATTGGTAAGTTAAAATATCGTACAAGTTATGGTCAGAATGCTTTACAGCATTCAATTGAAGTGGCTCATTTTGCAGGTATTATGGCCTCTGAACTTGGATTAAATCAGCAGCTTGCTAAACGTGCTGGTTTATTACATGACTTAGGTAAAGCAGTAGACCATGAAATGGAAGGAAGCCATGTTGAATTAGGTGCTAAATTTGCTAAGAAATTTGGAGAAAATGCAACTGTAATCAATGCGATTGAATCTCATCATGGTGATGTTCCAGCAACATCTATCATTGCAGTACTCATCTCTGCAGCAGATACATTATCAGCTGCAAGACCTGGCAGTAGAAGTGAAAAAATTGAAAATTATATCCAGAGACTTGAAAAACTTGAAGAATTACCTAAACAGTTTGAAGGTGTGGATAAGGTATTTGCTATCCAGGCAGGTCGTGAAATTAGAGTTATCGTTAATCCAGAAAAGATTGATGACTTAAAAGCACATAAGCTTGCAAGAGATGTCAAAGAAAAGATTGAAACCGAACTCACTTACCCAGGACATATTAAAGTAACTGTGATCCGTGAGATTCGTGCTAATGAAATAGCTAAGTAGATAGGGTCCAACCTATCTACTTTTTCTTTAAGGATGTGAATAAAATGAATATATTATTTATAGGAGATATTTTTGGCAAGACAGGACGTAAGATGATTGCGACATATCTACCAAAAATTGTAGAAAAATATAGTGTTGAATGTGTCATTGCGAATGGTGAGAATACAAGCCATGGTAAAGGATTATTACAGAAACATTATGATGAATTACTGTCTTATGGTATTTCTTTAATAACTATGGGCAATCATACTTATTCAAAGAAAGAAATCTTTGATTATATTGATGAAGCAGACAAGCTAATTGTCCCACTCAATAAGCCACTTGCAATGCCAGGAGTAGGTTCTAGAGTCATTGAGGTAAAAGGTAAAAAAATAAGAGTGACTAATTTACTTGGTCTTACTTTTATGGATGGAAAACCTCAAAATCCATTTGAAGCTATTGAGCCTGTACTAGAAAATGATAGCAGTGATATCCATATCATTGACTTCCATGGTGAAGCAACAAGTGAAAAAATAGCCTTTGGTTACTATGTAGATGGACGTGTCAGTGCAGTATTAGGTACTCATACACATGTTCCTACTGGTGATGAAAAGATTCTTCCAAAGGGCACAGCATTCCAATGTGATGTTGGGATGACTGGACCATATGAAAGTGTTATTGGGTGTGAAAAAGAAGCAATTATTGAACGTAGTGTTAAGGGTATTATGACACCTTTTAGAGTTGTTGAAGATGAGGGACAGCTTTGTGCAACATTGCTTCATTTTGATGGAAACAAGTGTACAAACATTGAAAGAATCAGAATTGATCCACAGGTAAAGTTCAAGTAAAAACAAGAGAAAGCGTCTTCACATTTTGTGAAGAATACAGTATAATAGTTCTAGTTATTGAAGGAGGACAAGTTTTTTATGGCTAAATGTAAAATTTTAATGCAGACTGCACAGGTGCAAAAGCTAGTTACTTTTTTTGATGGATATAAGGATGATAAGGTAGAATTGAAGTATGTAAGTAAAGCTGGTATTAAGGCTACTTTCGAATGTGAAACAGAATTATCACCAGAAGACGCTGCCTCTCATTGTAAGTCTTTATTCAAGAAGACTCCAGAAGGAAGTTATATGTACTTCTCAATCCAGCCTGATGGATTCTTTGGATAAGAGTAATTTTATGGCACAGGTTAAATCCTGTGCCTTTTTTTGATAGAAGGGGGATCTTATGGATATAAATGTGATTATTGGACAGATGGTTGTATTATTTGTATTAATGGGGTTAGGCTTTTTATTATATCGAGTAAATATTTTAGATTTGAATACAAATAGTAAACTCACATCTCTAGTTTTATCGGTCACGACACCATGCATGGTATTGAATTCTGTATTATGTACAGAAAAATATAGTGACTCAAAAACAATTTTCACTATTTTAGGTATTGCGATCATTACTTATGTTATTACACCTTTTATTGGATTGTTTATTAATAAATTGTTACATGTCCCAAGTAATCAAACAGGTCTTTATGTCTTTATGACAGTATTTTCTAATATTGGCTTTATTGGTTATCCTATTATGAAAGCTATATTTGGAAACGATTCTATTTTCCATACATCTTTATTTGGCATGGTATTTAATATTATGTTATTTACTTTAGGTGTCTATTTGATTGGAATTGGCCAGCAGGGAAGCAATAAACTGAATTTTAAGAATTTAATTACACCAGGTGTGATTTGTTCTTTCTTAGCGCTTATTCTCTATTTATTGCATATAAGAGCACCTAAGATTATCACAGACTTTACAGGTATGGTAGGAGATATGACAACACCTCTCGCGATGATTATTATCGGTGTCACACTTGGGGCAATGAATATTAAAGATGTATTTAATGAACTACGTGTTTATATTTATACAATAATAAAGCAGTTAATTTTCCCTGTCATTGCTTATCCTGCAATTGCATTTTTAATCAAAGATAGTTATTTAAGAGGATTGACTTTGATTATGTTATCTATGCCGGTAGGAAGCTCTGCAGTATTATTTACGAATAAATATGGTGGAGATAGTGGGCTAGCAGCCAAGACAATATTTATGACAACATTAATATCTGTTTTCACTATTCCACTTGTTGTCTATATGTTTTTAATTTAAAACTTTTACCCTAATTTAGGGGGTTTTTTTTATGAGGGGTATTTGTTATAATGGTGTCGAAAAGGAGCGTTTATGAAAGATTATAGTAAATATTTTAAAGGTCCTTCTTTAAAGGATGCACGTTCTAGAGGTCGTACTGAAGTACAGCATTTAGATGATGCATTTGAGATTCCTGCAGATATGGTGGGAATTGGCAAAGGACAGACATATTATATCCAGACTTATGGATGTCAAGCGAATGAAAGAGATACTGAAACATTATCTGGTATCTTAGAAATGATGGGGTATACTCATACTGATGAAGTAAAACAGGCAGATGTTGTATTATTAAATACATGTGCTATTAGAGAAAATGCAGAAGAAAAAGTATTTGGTAAGATTGGTTACTTGAAGAATATCAAGAAGACTAGACCAAATCTAATCTTTGGTGTATGTGGCTGTATGGCACAGGAAGAAGTGGTTGTGAATAAGATCTTAGAGAAATTCCCGCAGGTTGATCTTATTTTCGGTACACATAATATCCACCGTCTTCCAGTTTTATTAAAACAGGCAATGTTAGAAAAAGAACTTGTTCTTGAAGTCTGGTCTAAGGAAGGGGATGTTATTGAAAATCTTCCAAGTCATCGTGCCAATAACTACAAGGCATGGGTGAATATCATGTATGGATGCAATAAGTTCTGTACTTATTGTATTGTCCCTTATACAAGAGGTAAGGAACGTTCTCGTGAATTAGATGAAATTATCAAGGAAGTGGAAGAATTAAAGAATAGTGGTTATAAAGAAATCACATTACTTGGACAGAATGTTAATTCTTATGGTAAGGATTTAAATAACGATACAAGTTTTGCAACATTATTAGAAGCTGTTGCAAAGACTGGTATTGATCGTATTCGTTTTACAACAAGCCATCCTTGGGATTTTAATGCGGATATGATTGATATTATCGCTAAGTATGATAATATCATGCCTTCTATTCATTTACCTGTTCAGTCAGGGAATGATGAAGTTTTAAAGCTTATGGGTAGACGTTATTCAAAGGAAAGCTATTTGAAGCTATTTGATATGATTAAAGAAAAGATTCCTGATTGTACTATTACAACAGATATTATTGTTGGTTTCCCTAATGAAACAGAAGAACAATTCCAGGATACTTTATCTTTATATAACTATTGTAAGTATGATTTAGCTTATACATTTATTTATTCACCTAGAGAAGGGACTCCAGCTGCAAAGATGGAAGATAATGTTCCTCTAAGTGATAAGGAACAGCGTTTATATCGCTTAAATGAATTAGTGAATAAGTATGCTAATGAAGCAAATCAGAAATACTTAGGACAGGTTGTTAAAGTACTTGTAGAAGGTCCTTCTAAGAAGAACCCAGATGTTTTATCAGGTTATACAGAACATAACAAACTTATTAACTTTAAAGGTGATGCTTCAATGGTTGGTCAGATTGTAGATGTTCGTGTAACTGAAGCGAAGACATGGGCATTGACTGGAGAACAGCTTGAATCAAATAACTAAGAATAAAGCAGATTCTTTGAATCAATTAATTCTAAATAATCCTCTTATTCAGGAATTTAAGAAGTATGAAAAGACTTTAAGAGAACATCCTGAATTATTATCTTTAGAAGATGAAATCAAACAAGAGAGCCAGATTATTCTTAAAAAGAAGGCTCTTGGTGAATTAACTGATGAAGAGTTAAAAGTCTATCAAGACAAAAAAGCATACTTTGAGAATCATCCTTTGATTGTCAATTATTTGAATCTAAAAAGTGAAGTTAATGATTACCTTATACAAGTTGAAACAATCATCAATGAAGAATTATTAAAAGCTATTGACTAAATGTTTTTAAATGTTTATTATTGAACTAATTTATATAAAAAGGAGATTATTATGGCACATATTTTTAATGAACCCTCACACACTTTTAATGAATATTTATTAATTCCTGGTTATTCTAGTGAAGAATGCCAGCCACAGAATGTTAGTTTAAAGACACCTTTAGTTAAATTCAAGAAAGGTGAAGAACCAGCACTTTCATTAAATATCCCTCTTGTATCTGCAGTTATGCAGGCTGTATCTGATGATGGTATGGCAGTTGCTTTAGCAAGAGAAGGTGGATGTTCATTTATCTACGGTTCACAGACAATTGAATCACAGGCAGCAATGGTAAGACGTGTTAAAAACTATAAGGCAGGTTTCGTACCAAGTGATTCTAACTTAAGCGCTAATGATACATTAGCAGACGTTCTTGCACTTAAAGAAAAGACAGGTCATTCTACTATGGCTGTTACTGAAGATGGTACAGCAAATGGCCGTTTAGTTGGATTAGTGACTGGTAGAGATTACCGTGTCAGCCGTATGGATGAAAACGAAAAAGTTGTTGATTTTATGACACCTTTTGATAAGTTAGTATGCGGACATAAAGATATTACTTTAAAAGAAGCAAATGATATTATCTGGGAAAACAAATTAAATGCTTTACCAATTATTGATGATGATAACAGACTTCTTTATTTCGTATTCAGAAAGGATTATGAATCAAGAAAGTCAAATCCTAATGAATTATTAGATGAATCTAAACGTTATGTAGTTGGTGCTGGTATCAACACTAGAGACTTCGCAGAAAGAGTTCCTGCATTAATTGAAGCAGGTGTAGATGTATTATGTATTGACTCTTCTGAAGGTTACTCAGCTTGGCAGGCTAACACTATTGCATGGATCAGAGAACATTATGGTGATACTGTAAAAGTTGGTGCTGGTAACGTTGTAGATGGTGAAGGATTCAGATTCTTAGCAGAAGCTGGTGCTGACTTCATCAAGATCGGTATCGGTGGCGGTTCTATCTGTATTACTCGTGAACAGAAAGGTATCGGTAGAGGTCAGGCTACTGCAACTATTGAGGTTGCTGAAGCAAGAAATGCATATTTCAAAGAAACTGGTATTTATATTCCTATCTGTTCAGATGGTGGTATTGTTCATGATTATCATATGACTTTAGCTTTAGCTATGGGTTCTGACTTTATTATGTTAGGTCGTTACTTCTCTCGTTTTGATGAATCACCAACTAACAAGGTGAACATCAACGGTCAGTATATGAAAGAATACTGGGGTGAAGGTTCTGCACGTGCTAGAAACTGGCAGAGATATGACTTAGGTGGAGATAAGAAGCTTTCATTTGAAGAAGGTGTAGATTCTTATGTGCCATATGCTGGTAGCTTAAAAGATAACGTTGGTTTATCATTAAGCAAGATGAAACATACAATGTGTAACTGTGGTGCACTTACAATTGCTGAATTACAGGAAAAAGCAAAGATCCAGCTTGTGTCTGCTACTTCAATTGTTGAAGGTGGCGCACATGACGTATTGTTAAAGGATTCTTCAAATTCAGGTAACAGATAATAGGAGGATGGAAGGGATATTATTCCTTCCATTTTTTTGACTTTAAGGGATGGGTATTTATGCAAATTAATAAAGAAAGACTAGTTCAGACATTTTGTGAAATGGTATCTATTGATAGTGAATCTTATCATGAAAAGAAGATGAAAGACTATTTAATGAATATTTTTAAAGAGTGTCATATGGAATGCATAGAAATGCCTATAGAAGGCTTTGAAGCAGGTAATATTTATGCTGTTTTAAAAGGCCATACAAACAAAGAACCTCTTATGTTTTCAGGACATATGGATACTGTTTCACCAGGTAAAGGAAAACAGGCCATTATTCATGAAGATGGGCGCATTACAAGTGACGAGACAACAGTGTTAGGTGCTGATGATGTAAGTGCTCTTGCTTCTTATATTGAAGCCATTCGTACAATAAAAGAGAATGATCTTCCTCATGGAGATATAGAACTTGCTATTAGTGTTGCAGAAGAGCCTTATGATGTGGGAAGTGCTTATTATGACTTTAGTTGTATCAAGTCACGTATTGCTTATACATTTGATTTAGCAGGACAAGTAGGTCTCGCAGCCTTAGAAGCACCTTCTATTATTTCATTTAAGGTTAATGTAAAAGGTAAAAGTGCTCATGCAGGTTTTAATCCTGAAGATGGAATTCATGCTTTAAAGATTGCAGCAAGTGCTATGTATCGAATTCCTAATGGTCATGTCAATGATAAGACTACAGTGAACTTTGGTACAATTCAGGGTGGAGAAGGAAGAAATATTGTTCCTAGAGAAGTCGTTATCACTGGAGAAATAAGAAGTTTTGATCATCAGGATGCATTAAAATGGAGTAAACATATTCATACTGTTTTTAAAGAAGAAGCCAATAAAGAACATGCTTCTATAGAGTATGATGATTATGTACACATTGAAGCTTATAAGATCAATGAAGATGAAGAAGTTGTTGAACGTTTTAAACATGCATGTCATAATCTTCAATTAACACCTCGCCTTATTTCTACACATGGTGGATCTGATAATAATAGATATGTGAAAGAAGGCATTAGAGGAATAGTTGTGGCTTGTGCGATGAATGATTGTCATAGTGTAAGTGAATATACAACAATAGATGAATTAGAAAAGAGTGCTCTCTTAGCATTACATCTTATGATTGGTTAAAAATATGCTATAATGAGGGAGTTAGGAGTGAGTATCATTTTGAAAAAAGAAAAGTACTCTCCCATGATGGAGAAATATTTAGAATTAAAAAAAGATCATCAAGATGCTATTGTGATGTATCGTATTGGTGATTTCTATGAAATGTTTTTTGATGATGCAGCTATTGCCTCAAAAGCATTAAATCTTGCTTTAACAGGTAAAAATGCAGGTGTTAAAGAACGCGTACCAATGTGTGGTGTACCATTTCATGCTGCAAGTGGTTATGTAGAAGAATTGGTCAAACAAGGACATAAGGTTGTTATTGTAGAACAACTATCTGATCCTAAAGCTAAAGGTCTTGTAGAAAGAGGTGTTGTTCAGATTGTTACACCTGGTACTTTAATGGACTTTAAGTTAAATGAGAAGGTGAATAACTTTATTGGGGCTTTAGGTGTATTTGATTTCTCTTATACACTTGCTTATGCTGATTTATCTACAGGGGAATTTTATTGTTTAAACCTAGAAAAGAAGGAACATCTATTACGTAATAAGATTGAATCATTAGGTATTAAAGAAATCGTTGTAGAAGATGATTCTATTCATATTGATGGAGTGATGATGTCTCCTTTTAAGAATGAGACAATTAAAGATAACTACAAGAAAATCTTTGATAATATCAATGATTTAAAACAAATCAAGGTCTGTGCTAATTTATTGAATTATTTAATTGATACTCAAAAGAGAGAATTAGAATATATCCAGACAATTGTAGAAGTTAAACAGGAAGATTATGTTTATATGGAAAGTGTCACAAAGAAGGCACTTGAACTTACTAAAAATGCGAATAATGAGAAATATGGCACACTATTATGGCTATTAGATCATACACATAGTGCAATGGGTGGTCGTTTATTAAAACAATGGATTGATCAGCCTCTTATTTCTAAAGAGAAGATAGAAGAAAGACTTGATCTTGTAGAAGTATTCATGGATAACCCTCTAGATAGAGATACAGTGACTCATATGATCAATGATATTTATGATATTGAAAAGCTGGCTTCTAGAGTGGCTTTTGGAAATGTGAATGCGAGAGATTTAAAGTGGATCTGTTCTTCTTTAAAGAAAATTCCTGAATTAAAACAAGAACTACTCAGTCTTGATCATCCTAAATTGAATGAACAAGCTATGCAGCTTGTTGATTTGTCTTGTATTATTAATACAATTGATGAAGCAATTGTAGATGATCCACCTTTAGTTATTAAAGAAGGAAATATTATCAAGGATGGATACAATAAAGAGTTGGATGAATTACGTGATATTCGTAAGAACGGTAAGAAATGGTTAATGACTTTTGAGGAAAATGAAAAAGAACGTACAGGAATCAAAGGTCTTAAGATTGGTTATAACCGTGTCTTTGGCTATTATATTGAAGTCACTAAAAGCTATTTGCCTTTAGTAAAGGATGAATTTAACTATACAAGAAAACAGAGTTTATCCAATGCAGAAAGATTTGTCACTCCAGAACTTAAAGATATGGAAAATAAGATTCTTTCAGCGCAGGATCGAATCGCTGCATTAGAATATGAAATATTTACTCAGGTAAGACAATATATTAAGGGTTATGTACATGAAATACAGGATGTTGCAAAGATTGTAGCTAGGATAGATGTGTTTAGTACATTTGCTGATGTATCAAGTTATAATCGTTATGTACGTCCAACATTTAATGATGATCATATTATTCAGATAGAAGAAGGAAGACATCCTGTAGTAGAAAAAGTAATTCCTGAAGAAAGTTATGTAAAAAATGATATATCTTTAGGACAGGATGCTAGAATTATGTTGATCACCGGACCAAATATGGGTGGTAAATCAACTTATATGCGACAGATGGCTTTAATTATGATCATGGCACAAATTGGATGCTTTGTCCCTGCAAAAAGTGCAACTCTTCCAGTCTTTGATGCAATCTTTACTCGTATTGGTGCGAGTGATGATTTAATTAGTGGTCAGTCTACATTCATGGTAGAAATGTTGGAGGCTAATAATGCCTTGAAATATGCGACTGAAAACTCACTTATTATATTTGATGAAATAGGTAGAGGAACAGCGACATTTGATGGTATGGCTTTAGCTCAGGGCATTTTAGAATATATTGCAAGCCATAATCATTCATTGACTTTCTTTTCAACACACTATCATGAATTAACACGTATGGAAGGCACTTCTATTAAGAACGTTCATGCAGGTGCTGATGTATCTAGTGATTCTATTCATTTCCTATATCATATTGAAGATGGCCCCTCTGGTCAGTCATATGGTATCAATGTTGCTAAACTCGCAAAATTACCTGATGAAGTTATTGTACGTGCAGATGCCATATTGAAATCGTTAGAAGACAATAATATTGAAGAGAAATTACAGAATATTGAAGTGACACCAGTTATAAAAACAAGTGCTGTAGAAGAAACACTCAAAGGCATTGATCCAATGAGTCTCTCACCACTTGATGCATTAAGTACATTAATTGAATTAAAGAAAATGTTGTAGGAGAAACTATGGGACATATTAGACAATTAAGTGAAAATCTAGCCAATAAGATTGCAGCAGGCGAAGTTGTTGAACGTCCTGCAAGTGTTATTAAAGAGTTGACAGAAAATAGTATAGATGCTAAGGCTAAAAGTATCACTATTCTAGTAGAACAGGGTGGTACAAGCAAGATGTGTGTGATTGATGATGGTATAGGAATGAATCGTGCAGATGCACTTTTATGCTTTAGTCGTCATGCAACAAGTAAGATTGTAGGTGAAAATGATTTATTCAATATCACTACATTAGGCTTTAGAGGAGAAGCTATTCCTTCTATTGCTTCTATTAGTGTCTTTACTCTTGAAACAAACAATGGTGAAGAAAATACAAAAGTAGAATATGAATTTGGAAAAAGAAAAAATGTAGGTAGTGTGGCAATGAATCGCGGTACGAAGATCACAGTAGAACGTATCTTCCAGAATGTACCTGCAAGACTTAAATATATGAAGTCTATTAATGCGGAATTCGCAGCTATTTATTCTTATGTAGAGCGTCTAGCCCTCGCTCATCCAGAAATTTCTTTTACTCTTATACATGACCATAAAACAATATTCAAGACAAATGGAAGAAATAATTTATTAGAAGTTATTAGTGAAATTTATGGTATTCCTGTTGCAAAAAATATGATTCATGTTGATTTTGGCAATGAAGAGTTTCATGTGGCTGGTTATATATCTAAAATTGATACATCTCGTTCTTCAAAGAATCATATTGTTACTCTAGTGAATCATCGCTATGTCAAGAATATGAAAACGATTAATACAATCAATGAGGTTTATCGTCGTTATTTAGCTGATAAACGTTATCCAATTGCAGTGTTAGAGATTGATGTAGATCCATATCTTGTAGATGTAAATGTTCATCCAGCAAAACTAGAAGTACGTTTCTCTAAAGAAACAGAATTAAAGGAATTACTACTTAAGGGTTTGGAAGAGGCTTTATCCAAAAAGAATCTCACTTATAAACCATCTACTAGAGAAACAGAAAAAGCATCCTTCAAACCAAGTCTTGCACAGATGACTATTCCTCTTGATGAGGTTTTTGAAGAAGTCAAAGAAGAACCAGTTATTGAAACTGTTCATGAAGAAATGCCTGTTTATGAACCCGAAAAAGTAGAAATCAAAGAATCTCCAAAAGAAGAACCACTTAAACCAATTAAAGAAAAAATTAAGGTTATTGGCCAAACAAGAGGTACTTATATTTTAGGAGAAAATGAAAGAGGATTTTATATCATTGACCAGCATGCAGCACAGGAACGCATCAATTATGAATATTTCCTCAATAAGTTTTCTCATCCTGACTTATCCATCCAGCCGATGATTGTTCCTCTTACTTTTGAATATCCTGAAAGTGAATGTCTTGTTATTGATGAACATAAAGGGTTATTGGAAGAAGTTGGAATCCATCTTGAATCATTTGGCCGACATTCATACATTGTGCGTGGTTTACCTTTATGGATGAAAAATATCGATGAGAAGATCTTTATTGATGAAATGATTCAAGAAGTTTTAAATAATCAAAGTGTGGATATTGTTGCTATGCAGGAACATGCTATTGCAACACTTGCATGTAAAGCAAGTGTCAAAGGAAATACATATCTCACAACACAGGATATGCAGACAATTATAGATAATCTTATGCGCTGTGATAATCCTTATGTCTGTCCTCATGGTAGACCAACCATCATATTCTATAGTGATTATGAATTAGAAAAGTTATTTAAGAGGGTTGTAGTATGAAAAAAGTAATTGCGGTATGTGGACCTACAGCTGTAGGTAAAACACGTATGGGTGTTTCTTTAGCTGAAGCACTTCATGGTGAAGTCATTAGTGGTGATTCTATGCAGATCTATCGTACGATGGATATTGGAACTGCCAAAGTAACAGAAGAGGAAATGCAGGGTATTATTCATCATATGATTGATATCAAGAATCCTGATGAAACATTTTCTGTCAGTGAATTTCAAAAAGAAGTTCGTCATTATATCGATACAATCGATATGCCTATTGTGGTAGGAGGTACAGGTCTTTATATCAAAGGTGCTCTTTATGATTACACTTTTGAAGAAACAGAATCTAAGCATGATGAAATAAAAGCAAAGTATGCCCATTATACAAATGAAGAACTACATCAGTATTTGGCGTCCTTTGACCCTCAATCAGCATTAGATCTACATCCTAATAATCGTCAAAGAGTATTACGTGCTATTGAAATTTATGAAGAATCAGGAAAAAGAAAAAGTGATATTTTAGAAGCGCAGGAACATAAGCCTGTTTATGATATTTATTTTGTAGGACTCACACTTCCACGTCCTATTCTTTATGACCGTATTAATAAACGTGTTGATTTAATGATTGAACAGGGATTAGAAGAAGAAGTTAAGAAAATCTATGATTCAGGTTTATCACGTAATGCGCAGTCTATGAAGGCTATTGGTTATAAGGAATGGTTTGATTACTTTGAAGGTTCAAAAACAAAAGAACAGATCATAGAAGAAATCAAGAAACATTCACGTAACTATGCGAAAAGACAATATACATGGTTTAATAACCAATTTGATGTACATTGGTACGATGTCAATCTAGAAGATTTTGATTCCACAATTCACCAAGTATTAAAAGATATCGAAGAATGGTATAAAAAGAGGCTGTAACGGGTAAATAACTCATTATAGTTTCATAAAAAGCAAAAGACGGACCGAGGTCCGTCTTTTG
>NZ_JBEHVX010000035.1:0-19520 GCF_040227455.1 Catenibacterium sp. RTP21428st1_D7_RTP21428_210409
CCCAAAGAGTAACGGAGGCGCCCAAAGATACCCTCAGCATGGATGGAAACCATGCATAGAGTGCAAAGGCATAAGGGTGTCTGACTGCGAGACATACAGGTCGAGCAGGGACGAAAGTCGGGCTTAGTGATCCGGCGGATCCGAATGGAAGGGCCGTCGCTCAACGGATAAAAGCTACCCTGGGGATAACAGGCTGATCTCCCCCAAGAGTTCACATCGACGGGGAGGTTTGGCACCTCGATGTCGGCTCATCGCATCCTGGAGCTGAAGTCGGTTCCAAGGGTTGGGCTGTTCGCCCATTAAAGCGGTACGCGAGCTGGGTTCAGAACGTCGTGAGACAGTTCGGTCCCTATCTGTCGTGGGCGCAGGAGGTTTGAGGAGAGCTGCCCCTAGTACGAGAGGACCGGGGTGGACGGACCGATGGTGCACCAGTTGTCACGCCAGTGGCACAGCTGGGCAGCCAAGTCCGGACGGGATAAGCGCTGAAGGCATCTAAGCGTGAAGCCCCCTCCAAGATGAGACCTCCCATTGGCGACAAGTAAGGCCCCTCGAAGACGACGAGGTTGATAGGCCGCGAGTGCAAGCGCAGCGATGTGCTTAGCGGGGCGGTACTAATAGGCCGAGGACTTGGCCAAGATTGGAAAGAGTAAGGATTAGTAGAGATGACGTATCTGGTTTTGAGGGATCCCTCGAGGATCTGGCGGCGATAGCATGATGGACACACCCGTTCCCATCCCGAACACGGAAGTTAAGCATCATAACGGCGACGATAGTGTGAAGACGCGACAATAGCAAGCTGCCAGGTCCTTTTTTTATGCCTTCCACATGGAGGGCTTTTTTTATTGAATTCGTTCAATTCTTCTTGTATCCTTATATGAGGGAGGGTTTTATACATGAAAAATATAGTCATTACAGATAAAGATATTCCTTTAGAATTATTTAATGAAAGTGTTATCGTCAATCTGAACAATATTAAATATAGTGCTTGTACAGGAGACTATACATGCCTAAAAAAACAAATGCCTTGTCGTTATCACGATGATATTTCAGTCATTAATCAATGGATTGGTCAGGCTTCTTTAATTATTCTAGTGACTCATATTTATTGTGGATGCTTTGATACACCCCTAAAATCCTTTATAGAGCGTAATATTGACTCATATGAGCCTTATTATACAACAGTAGATGGAACAACCTGTCATGCATCTTTAGCTCAGCAATCTAAGAAAATCCTTCTTATAGGCTATGGTGATATATCAGAACAGGAACAGAAGATGCTGATGAATTATTTACATGACTCACTTCTAGGTTATTCTATTTCTTCTATTAATACTTACTTCTGTACAGAAGAAGAATTAGATAATTCTCTTAAGACATTTGGAGGTGTTGATTGTGGATAATACTTTAATCATCTTATCTGGTTTAATATATACAAATAAAGTAATGTACAAACAGGCATATAAGCTTGCTCACTATCTTAAAAACAATGTTACTATTAAAACATTACAGGTCATAGAAGATAAAGATTTAGAAGATAATGGTACTCTTATTTTCATGTTTCCTATCTCTTCTCAAACTATCCCTTCATGTATGCTTGATTATATGAAAAATAATGAGTCTTTAATGAATCATAAAACAATTTATTGTGTCATGTATTGTGATGAATATGAAACAGATTATTGTGACTATGCCCAAGAGATTATGGAGTTATATAGTAAGAAAACAAATGCAGTTTATAAAGGTACATTAAAAATTGGTGCTTACTTCTTATTAGACCATATTCCTTATACCTGGCGTATATCTAATGAATTAAAAAATTTTGCATTAGATATAAGAAAAGCGAAAGAAAGTGCCTTAGATATCACATTTTTTTCTAAAAAACAGTTCTTAAAAGAAGGAAATAAGTTCTGGGAAAAAGCCTATAAATCAAAAAAATAGTAATTCATTTTATGTCCTTTATTACGTGCTTTTTTTGTATTTTATCTCTTGAAATAGAAGATAGATTTTGTTATACTACTCAAGGATAATTTATTAGGAGGCATTACAGAAGTGAATAAAAAAGAATTAATCAATATCGTTTCTGAAAAAAGAGATTTAACAAAAAAAGACGCTGAAATTCTTGTGAATACAGTTTTTGATACGATGGTAGAAAGTATGATTGATGGTGACAAAGTTCTTATTTCTGGCTTCGGTACATTTAAAATCAATCACTGCCATGAACGTAAGGGTGTTTCACCTAAGACTAAGGAACCTATTATTATTCCTGCAAGTCGTACAGTTTCTTTCAAACCAAGTAATAGATTAAAAGATGCAATGAACTAATGCATCTTTTTTGTTTATATACAGTTAATAATTTTTATATATAATGATATCAGGAGTTGATGAAAATGAGTTATTATTTAATGACAAATCCAGGTTATATGCTTGGTACAATTTTAGTAGGTATTGCGATGTTTTTTTCTTTATACTGTCAGGCCAAGATCAAATCTACATATGCGAAATACCGTCGTAAACAAAATAGTCGTGGTATCACAGGGGCACAAGTGGCTAGAGAAATATTAGATTCTCATGGAATGACTCATGTACCAGTTTATGAAGTACATGGAGAATTATCAGATCACTTTGATCCTTCTAATAATAGTGTATCTCTTTCGAGTGACATATATCATGGTACAACAATTGCATCATGTGCCGTTGCAGCACATGAATGTGGTCATGCCATTCAATATCATGAAAACTACATGCCAATACGTGTAAGAAATGCGATTATTCCTTTATGTAATGTAGGAAATTATTTAGGTTGGATTGCGATTATGATTGGACTTGCATTAGGATCTACTAAACTTGCTTTTTTAGGTTTCTTCCTTATGTGTGGCATTTTAGCTTTCCAGATTATTACATTACCAGTAGAAATTAATGCATCAAAAAGAGGACTTGCGATATTACAATCTCAATACTTGAATGAAAATGAATATGCAGGTGCATGGCAGATGCTTTATGCTGCTGCATTGACTTATGTTGCTGGAGTATGTGCAACTCTTGCAAGTATGTTAAGAATTCTCTTTATGATATTAAGCAGTTCTAATAGAGATTCAAATTAACGAATCTCTTTTTTTTTAATCTTAAATGCGCTATAATAGTGGCACTATGGAGGTCGTTATGAATTATAATAAGAAAGATAAAAACTGGATTTATCATTTAATCATTGCAGTATTAGTGGTTATTTTGATTGTAGTCTCTTTCTGCATGTTAAGCATACATGTTCCTTATTTTAATCATGAAAATGATATCGCATTAGAAAGAAATAAGATTATTAATAAATATAAACTTAACTATGATGATTACTTCAATGAATACAACAGCTCTAAGACCTACTATATCATTCGTATTAAAGACAAGAAAAAAAAGAAGGTCTATCAGGTTTATAATACTAAATATAAATTAGTAGATAGTTATAGTGGTTCTATCGCTAAACAGGAAGATGTCATCAATACGATCAATAATGAATATAAAGTAAATGTAAGTAGTTTATCTATAGGTTATGAAAATGGTGATCTTGTTTATTTTGGAAAATATCAGAATGATGAGTACCTCTATTATTTCTATTACTCTTTAGATGAAGGAAAGTTTGTGAAGTATTATCGTCTATGAGTACAGAAATGTTGAAAGATTATCAGTGTATAGACTTTAAGAAACTTTTATTACTTAAAGGAAAGTCTATAGGACTAAAAGATGAAGAAACACATATATTATTATTGATGATGACTTTAAGTGATTTAGGTGTAAGACCTATATATCCTCAAAAGATTGCGGAATTTTCTTCTCTATCTATTAAAGAAATTGATGATATTATGATTAGACTTGTTGATAAACATTATCTTGATCGTATTAACTTAAAAATTGATTTCAAACCTTTAGAAAAGCTATTACTAGGTATGAAGGTAGAAAAGAAAGAAGAAGTCAATCTTGTAGAAATATTTGAAGATGCTTTTGGACGTACAATGAGTACGATGGATATTGAATATATCAATCAGTTTAAAAGAACTGGATATGATGATGAAATGATTGTATCTGCTTTAAGAGAAGCAGTGAAATCTAATGCACTTTCTTTTAGATATATTGAAAGAGTACTAGAAAACTGGGCTCATTCTAAGAATTATATTAAGAAATATCAAGAAGAAGAGCCAGAAATAAGTGAAGAAGTAAGAAATTATAACTGGTGGGAAAATGATTAAAACAAAACAAGATCGAATACTCAATACATTTGATGAAATGTTTCCAGATGCACGCTGTGTATTGAATCATTCTAACAATCTAGAATTACTTGTTGCAGTAATGTTATCAGCACAAACAACAGATGAAGCAGTGAACAAGCTGACTACTCATCTATTTAAAAAATATCAGACAGTAGAAGACTATGCGAATGCATCATTGCCCGAATTGGAGTCAGATCTCCATTCTATCGGCCTTTATAGAAATAAGGCTAAGAATATCAAGGCTATGGCTGAAACTCTTCAGACACGCTTCAATGGCGTTGTACCAGCTTCTCACAAAGAATTAATTACACTCCCAGGAGTAGGAAGAAAAACAGCCAATGTTGTCATGGCAGAAGGATTTGGTTATCCCGCTATTGCGGTAGATACTCATGTAGAACGTATCTCTAAAAGACTTGGATTTGCGAAAGCGGATGATACAGTATTGACTGTAGAAAAGAAGCTTATGAAGACTATTCCTAAAAATAGATGGATTAAAACACATCACCAAATGATTTTCTTTGGAAGATATCATTGCAAGGCGATGTCTCCCCATTGTAAGGCATGTCCACTAGTAGACATATGTAAAGAAAAGAACAAGAAGCTCTAAGAATCTAAAATGGACCCTGTAAAATGGACACGATAAAAAAGAGACCTTATTTCGTGACCCTGTTTTACAGGGTTTTTATTTTGCGTAGTATAATGATTATAGAATGGTGGTGTTATTATGGGAGCAAATTATTTTAGTGATGAACTAGTAAAGGAACTTGAGAAGAATCCATATGTAAAGAAAGTTTCTGTTAAAAGTATAACTTATTCAGAAGAATTTAAAGAACTCTTCTGGACAGATTTACAGAAAGGAATGTTACCTAGAAATATTTTTAAAAAATATGGATTTGATCCAAGTTTGCTAGGACCCCGTCGAACTAAAAGTTTTACATATCGTGTAAGGAAAGAAGCAACAAGAGTAGAAGGATTCAAAGACACAAGAAGAACAGATTCTGGCAGACCTCTTGCAAGGGTTCTGACTATTGAGGAAGATCTAGAAAGACTTAAACAGAAATGCGAAATTCTCCAGCAGGAGAACGATTTTTTAAAAAGAGTGAGATTTATCAACAGAAAGCAAATCTCAAAACTGCAGAAGGACAAACAGTAAGAGAAAAATATGAACTGATAGATAGAACTCTTGAATCACCTAGTAATAATCTGAGTGTCTCAGCATTATGTGATACTGCAGGTGTTTCAAGAAGCGGGTTCTATTCATGGAAGAAACGAAAAGGTTTCATAAGCGAAAAAGAAGAACAAGACCGTAAGGATTTTGAACTGATTTTAGAAGCATACAAGTTCAAAGGATATGACAAAGGCAGACGTGGTATTCATATGCGTCTTCTTCACATGGGCATTGTGATGAATCATAAAAAGATTTCAAGACTGATGAAGAAATACGGTCTATTCTGCCCAATAAGAAAAGCCAGTCCTGCAAGAAGGATGGCTAAGGCAATGAAAACATCAAATTATGCAGATAATATTCTAAACAGACACTTCGAGGAGTACGGTCCTGGATATGTGCTTGAAACAGACATTACTTATCTATTCTACGGTCATAAAAGATCTAAAGCATATCTATCGGTGGTAAAGGATGGATTTACAAAGCAGATTCTTGCATATGTATTATCACCGTCTTTAGAAGTAGACTTTGTCCTGGAGACAATAAATCAGCTTTACAGTAAACATAAGCATAATATTCATACTGATGCTCTGATACACAGTGATCAGGGTGTGCATTATACAAGTATTAAGTTTATTGACTTACTCAAGAGCCTGGAAATCAGACAGTCAATGTCAAGAAGAGGAAACTGCTGGGACAACGCTCCCCAGGAATCCTTCTTCGGACATATGAAAGATGAGATAGGCAGATATACAGAGAATGCTGGCTCATACGAAGAACTAAAGGAAATAATAGATTCCTATATGGTTTATTACAACAATGATCGTTATCAGTACAATCTAGCCAAGCTTTCACCAAATGAATACTTAGAATATTACATGACTAGTGAGTACCCTCTCAACCATATCGCTAAGGAGCCTGATGAATATAAGGAAAAATTCAGACAGGTAAGAAATAATCTTGATAGAAACTCAACGCTCGAGGAATTAGTAGCTATCCTTCAAAGAATAACTCATTTCAAACAGTCCATCAGATAATCTGCGTAGATGACTTCTGATTATATCTATATCATTATTGCTTAATGGTGCAAAGCCAAAATCATCCATCTTAGTGAATATAACAGTGCCATTAAAATAACCGTCAGCATCATCTGGAAAAGATCTATAAACAATAGTATGATCAGTATCATATACACTTAAATCCTTTACAAGAATATAGACTGATGGATCATCATCAAATATATAATCACGGTAGTCAAATACACCAAGTTCATTTCTTATGACTTCCTTCATTCTATCTGTTTCCAATACACATAAAACTCCATTTTTAATAATTACATATTTACATAGTTTACACATAAAAAATATCCTCCTGGTTATTACACCTAGAGGATATCTTTATTTCTAATCAATTTTAAGTACTTTTTTATTTAATGTCCTTGACACGGGGTCCACATTAATCTCCATAAGGATTCTTTTTTTTGGAAACCTTATTGTTCTTGTGTATCAGTTGTCTGTACTGTGAAATGGATAGAACCAATAGTTTTTGTTTCACCACTTGAATTCTTTTCAGTAAATGAAATCGTATATGATCTGCCACTAGATAATCCACTAATTGTTGCACTGCTTCCACAATTCAATGATTGACTATTTCCATTACATGTCACAATCATTGTATGTCCATTTGGACCAGATGTGCTGACATTAACTGAAGTGGCTGAAATAGTTCCTCCATTTGATATAGCTGTACCATTTGCAGTAACACTGAAGGTTGCAGTACCTACAGCTGTACTTCCAGTAGATAATCTTACTGACTTCTTATTAGAAGTTGTGTCACCACTCTTTAGTTTATAATAACCAGTTACTGTGTATGTCTTACCTGATTCAGTGTTATATACAAGTGTTCCACTTGTAGAAGATAATGTTTCAGTCTTTGTAGAAGAACCATCACTGATTTCTACAACACAAGTGATCTTACCTTCATATTCAGGATCATAAGAACCAAATGTGACTGAAATTGAATTGTTTGAATTCAATGATGCATTAAATGATGTTAACTCAGGTACTTTATATTCATCAGCATAAGAAGAACCATCATCTACACCACTCGGACCATGTCCCTTAACAAACCAAGCAGTCATAATCTTTTCTTCTGGTGTAGAAGAACTTGGAGATACATATGGATATACACCCTTAACCATACGTGCCTGTTCAACATTACTTGGTGTTTCATAGCTATTTTCCATCTTACGAGTGTCAAGTTTCTTCGCAATTTTTGCGGCAATTGATTTTGCATCATTCATACCACTTGCAAGATATTTATGTTTCTTTGTAGATATTTCTGCAGGGAAACCATTCCAGCAGGCCCATGCATAATCAGGTGAATAAGCACAAAGCCAATGGTCTTTATCCTTGCCAGCTAAAGCTGGGATAGTTGCATCAAAGTTAGAAGTACCAGTCTTTGCACCAATCTGAGAACCGATATCAAATGCTGAGTAGCTTCCATTACTCTTTACATAGCTTGTCATAACCTGACGAAGTAAGAAAGCAGTAGAATCTTTCATTCCTTCACTTGCCTGTTTCTGAATATCATCATCTACATTAATCGTTTCACCAGTTGTATTAATCACAATCTTCTGAATTGTATGTGGCTTAATATACGTACCACCATTTGAGATAGCTGCATAAGCAGCTGCCTGCATAGTAGGTGTTGTACCATACTTCCAACCACCAATGGCATAGTTTAAGTTGAAATCTTCATCATCCATGTTATAGCCTAGGCCTTTTAAGAAGCTAACAACCTGATTATTACCAACCTTCTTAAGAACACTATTTAAAGTATGAATAGCAGCTAAGTTCCATGAATTTGCAAGAGCATCTTCAAGAAGAACATCACCATGGTAATTGTTATCCCAGTTCTTTGGATGCCAGCTACCCTGAGTAAATTCTGAGTCATCTACTGTATGTCCAGTAGACCAGTTGAGATATTCAAATGCAGTTGCATAGTCAAGAATAGGTTTGATAGAAGAACCTGGCTGTCTTCTATTCTTTAATGTATAAGCATAATCTAGATAAGTCGCATCAGAATTATTCGCACGATAATTTTTCGCACTCATTAAACCAATAATACGTCCAGTCTTTGATTCAAGCACTGAAGCAGCTGCCTGCATCTCACTGTCAGTAAACTTATAGTTCTTGCCTGAAGAAACATCATCAAGATATTCCTGCATATCATGATCCATATAAGTATAGATTGTCATCTTTGTCTTATTAGGGTCATAACCTAAATCTTTAGCTTCTTGAGTAACACGATCAACATAAGAAGCATATTTACCATTTGTTTGGATTGGATCATATTTTAATATGTTTTCAACCTTTACGCTTTTCGCATTGTCTCTTTCTTTTTCACTAATATATCCATGTTCATACATCAAGTTAAGGATAATATTTCTTCTTTTTGTTGCAAGAGTCAAATTCTTAAGTGGGTCATATGAAACAGGAGAATTAATTGTACCAGCAAGCAATGCAGCTTCTGGTAAAGTTAACTGATCAGGGCTCTTTCCAAAATAATAGTAGCTTGCCCCATAAATACCAATAGAACTATTTGACTTACCAAAATAAATCTTATTGAGATATAGTTCAAGTACTTTCTGTTTAGTAGTCTGCTGAGTCGCTTCAATAGAAAGAATGACTTCTCCAACCTTTCTTTCAATTGTTTTTTCTTCATATGGATAATATGTCTTTTTGATGAGCTGCTGAGTAATTGTAGAACCACCTGCAACAGTATGACCTGCTAAGATATTTGACATAAGAGCTTTAATAATACGTGGAATATCAAAACCCTTATGTACAAAAAAACGAGAGTCTTCTGCAGCAACTACAGCATCAATCATTACTTCAGGAATATCATCATAACTTACATATTTCCCAATAGAACTACCATACTTGTAATAGGTTTCTCCATCCTGAGAAACCTGAGAAGAGTAGGAAGTTGTTGTAAGATTATCAATATCAAAATTACTGATTTGCTGATAAATCTTAAATCCAAGGTAACCACTACCGCTCGCTACAAGAACACATAATGCGATAATACATATCTTAATTGTTTTCTTTATCTGCTTAAGGTCCTTGGTTGATTGAACTTTCATAAAGTGTCCTCCTTAAGGTAAAATTCATCGATTACATCTAAATAAGCGAGTCTTGGCTGATAGCCCTGCTTAATAAGATGTCCACTTTCTTTCACTTCATCATAACTTATATGCTGCTTCTTGTCATGAAAAAAGCGCTCTATCATAATCGAAGCATCTAACAAATAAACTTCTCCTACAGATGTGAAGGCAATAATAATAAAGGCAATTCCCCCATGACGTGAGACACGTGCGAGATGATTGATCTGATGCTCAGAAATATTACGAAAAGGGAATCGGAAAGATTTAGTTTCTTTTGCTTCAAAATCAATATATCTGCCTTTATAAATTCCATTATAATCCGTAGTAGAAGGGGCCTGATAGTATGCTTCAACTATACGGGCTTTATTTCGTGAAGGATAATCGACTTTTACAATCTGGATAGGTGTCGGTTTTTTATATATGACAGCCTGATCGACAGATAAGTAATAGGTGTTAGATAGGTTGATGTCTTCTTCTAAGCTCATCCCACGAAAAGCAGTATAATGCTTACTTGTAGATTTCTTAGGGATAGACACATTAGCCGGTGCCTTTTTAAGGTTTGGATAATTAACCATACTATTTCTCCTTTACCAAATCATTATAACATATTATTATTCAAAAAGAATGAAAAATGATGGAAGAAGATTGATGAATAGGTTTAAAATAGTTATCATGTTTCAAAGAGGTGATTAAAAAATGAAATATCGTAAATGGATTACAATGATATGCGCTGCATTCATGCTTTGTGCATGTACTTCAAAGCAGCCTGAAAAAAAGAAAACAAATACAATCTCGCATGCCGCAAAACAAAAAGAAGAGAAAATCAATTCTATCCCTCAACCAGCACTTAATACAGAAGAAGTGTCAGCAGTTGTGATGGATGCGGAATCAGGAAAGGTGTATTATGCGAAAAATGAACAGGAATCACGTTATCCTGCTTCTACAATTAAACTATTAAGTGCCCTTGTTGCAATAGAGTATTATAAGGATGATGATCTTCTTACTACAAAGAATATTATGTCTTTACCAGATCGTGTGTTTGCCTATACTGAACCTGTACATGATGGTGAACAGATTCCTTTTAAAGATGTTATTCGTGGTATGCTTTTAAAGAGTTCTAATGAAATGGCTTTAACTCTTGCTGAAAACTATCAAGGTGGTTATGATGCTTTTATTAACGCAATGAACAAGAAAGCAAAAAAACTAGGTTGTCAAAAGGTAGAGGTGTCTAATCCTCATGGACTCAGCTATGCCCAAAAGGGATGGCTTAAAGAGACCTGTAGTACAAAGGATATGGCACTTATTGCGAAAGCATTTTATAAGAATAAAGAGTTAAGAAATATTATTTCTACACCAAGCTATACTTTTGAATCAAATCAATATCGTACAATGCAGAATGTAAAGATGACCCAGCAGGCTTCTCCTTATTATGATGAAAGAGTCGTTGGGGGAAAGACAGGCTTTACTAATCTTGCGAAAAGATGTTTAGTTACTTATTCTAAGGTAAATAACAAAACAATCATTACAGTTATATTTAAAGAAAACTCACGTGAAGAAACTTATACAGATACTAAAAAGCTTCTTGATTATGTGAATGAGGTTTTAGCGGCATAGAAAAAATGCTGCTTTTTTTATTAAGCAGCATGAAGTAAAGTACGTATTAAATCAAATAGATAAGGCTTATAGTCCTCAATAGGGCAGGGAACCTTATTGACAATACAGCTAAAGCAAGTTGAACCTACAAGCTCTACTATAGTAAAGAAGGTAATATCAATATTTTTAATATTAAGATTCTCTCTTTCTACACCTTCCTTAAATAATTCATATAGACTAAGATGATCTGTTTCTTCTAGAATCTTTGTAAGTTCCTGAGAGTAGACACCAAGAGATAAGTCTTTATTCATTAAGGTCAAGAATGTAGGATTGGCTACAAGAGCATCAATCACATGATTGATGATAAAAATCATAGAATCATCAAAATGGGTGATCTCAGGATGTTTTTTTAATTCGTTCACTGCATCATCGAATAAATCAGTACTGATTTCCTGTACAATATGGTTTCTAATATCATATTTGTCTTTGAAATATAAATAAAAAGTACCTTTTGCAACCTTTGCTTTATTTACAATGTCAGAAATAGATGTATTATTAAAATTCTTTTCTGCAAATAATGCAGTGGCACTTGCTAGAAGACGTTCCCTTTTTTCTTCTTTATTCTTTTCTATCTTAGATTTAATATCACTCAGAGCATTCATATAAATCCCTCCAATATTTATTATACCAACAAATGACCACAAGTCAATTTAAGCAACATTTTCATTGTAACAAATTTATAGCAATGAATTCGCTTACACTTACATTCTCTGAAACACAGAAAGCGTTATCATCAAAAAACCATGGATTTATCAACTAAATTCAAATGAATTTTTTTATTTAATTAGCAAATATTTTATTGTATTTGGGAAATGATTATACTATACTTCTAGGTATAGGAGAGTGAAATGAATTATGGCAATGACAGATTATTTAAATGATATGCCAGCTCAGGGTAACCGTAAAGTTGTTCTAGTTGGTACAGGTTTTGTAGGTATGAGTATGGCTTATACTTTAATGAACCACAAAGGTATTGATGAACTTGTATTAGTTGATGTTAATACTGAAAAGGCAGAAGGGGAAGCAATGGACTTAGTTCATGGTTTACCATATGCAAACGGTAAATTAAAGGTTTATGCAGGTGATTATTCTGACTGTACTGATGCAAACGTTATCGTTGTAACTGCTGGTGCAGCTCAGAAACCAGGTCAGACAAGACTTGAATTAGTTGCAATCAACACAAAGATCATGGCTTCAGTTGGTAAGGCTATTAAGGAATCAGGATTCAATGGTGTAATCGTAGTAGCTTCTAACCCATGCGATATCATGACTTACGTAATGCAGAAGGCTACTGGTCTTCATCCATACCAGGTTCTTGGTTCAGGAACTATGCTTGATACAGCAAGATTAAGATATGAAATTGGTAACTTCTTCGAAGTAAACCCAGCTTCAGTTCATGGTTATATCATGGGGGAACATGGTGATAGCTCATTCGTATCTTGGACAAATGCTTATATCGGATGTAAATCACTTCTTGAAGTTGTAGAAGAAAGAGAAGTACCATTTGATCAGTTACAGAGAATTTACGAACAGGTAAGAGATGCTGCTTATGAAATCATCAATAAGAAGAGAGCAACTTATTATGGTATCGGTATGTCTCTTGCTAGATTAGTAGATGCTATCTTAAACAACGAAAATACAGTACTTCCATTATCATGCTACCTTGAAGGTCAGTATGGTCATGAAGGTTTATATATCGGTGTTCCAGCAATCATCAATAGAGCAGGTATCCGTGAAATCTTAACATTACCTTTAACTGAATCTGATCAGGAAAAATTTGACAGATCTTGTAGCACATTACAGGAAATCATTGATACTACTGTAACTCCAATTCTTGAAGGAAAAGAATAAGATTGATTTTCACTTGAACTCTTAGGCTTGCGCCTAGGAGTTTTTTTTGCTTCACATGAAATTAAGAGTCATACTAAGTAAAGTGTGCTATAATAGATGGACTAGGAGGGAAATTCATGAATAATAACGAATTTGAATATAGTGAAAAAACAAAACGTCGTGTTAGAATCTTTAAGAGAATTTTATCGTTTATTGTACTTATTCTTGCAATTGCGACAATGGTTGCTTTATTCTATGTAAAAAAAGAAAAGATGCGCGTTCGCTTGTTTTTCTCATTATTACAATATATTGCGATGAGTATTGTTTTAATCTCACCAAGACTTTTAAAGAAATTCGCAAACTTTGAAGTACCTGTTGAAGTACATATCAGTGTTACTGCCTTTGCGTTTTTGGGACTTGTGCTTGGAGATGGTTTGAACTTCTATGGAAAGATTGGCTGGTGGGATTCATTACTTCACTTTACTTCAGGTATTATTCTTTCATTTATTGCTTTATGGCTATTACAGATGCTTATTCTACGTAGAAAATACCTTTTTATGCATCGCGCATTATTATATATATTTGTAGTTGCCTTCTCACTTGCCGTAGGAGCAGTATGGGAATTATGTGAATATACAGTAGATGATATTTTCCATACAAATAACCAGCAATATATGGCAACTACACGTGCGACTATCGTATCAAGTGATGATGAACCATTAGAAGGACATGATGCTCTCGCTGATACAATGAGGGATCTTGCACTTGATCTTGCAGGGGCTATTTTAGTCGTATGTTATGAATGTTCTAAGAAAGAAATTACACAATATTATGTTTCTAAGAAAGACTAGTATTGGATTTGTCACATCTTGGTGTTAGAATAGATGCGATTATAGGAGATTTAGTTATGAAAGATATTGTTTTAACTAGACGAAAGCATTCTGGCCGTCTTACTGCACCAAAGAAAGTATCACTTTCTTTTCTTGCAGTAATTATAATAGGTGCTATAGTACTTTCTTTACCATTTTCAAATAAGAAAGAAGCAGCAAGCTTTTTGGATAACCTCTTTGTTGCAACATCTGCTGTATGTGTAACAGGGTTATCACCTTTGACAGTTGTGGATCAATATAACCTCTTTGGTCAGACAGTTCTTATTATTCTTGTTCAAATTGGTGGTCTTGGATTCTTAACTTTCTTATATCTTTTCTTGTTTCTTGCAAGACAAAGAATTACTCTAAGTAGAAAGCTTGTTTTTACTGAAGCACTCAACCAGAATTCTTTAAGTATGCTTCCAAGACTCTTAAAAACTATTTTTATTTATACTGTTTCAATAGAAACGATTGGATTAATATTCTTCTCAATGTTTTTTATACCTCGTTTAGGTGCTCTTAAAGGCTTATATTATGGTATATGGCATTCTATTAGTGCATTTTGTAATGCCGGATTTGATTTATGTGGATCTACATCACTTATTGCCTATAACACAAATCCAATTATTAACTTTATCGTACCATTTGAAATTATCATGGGTGGTCTAGGTTTTATTGTAGTATTAGATATTCATGATAAATATATTAAAGAAAAGAGAAGATCATCAAGCTTTTCGTGGCGTCATCTATTTGGCAGCTTTGCCCTACATACAAAGATAGTATTAATGATGACTGTATCTTTGGTTTTTATAGGAACATTATTATTCCTTATAATGGAATTTAACAATCCATTAACTATTGGAAAAATGAATTTTGTAGATAAACTTGTAGTTTCATTCTTCCAATCAGTCACTACACGTACTGCTGGATTCTCAACAGTGGATATGTATTCACTTAATAGAGTTACAAAAATATTGATGTGTTCTCTTATGTTTATCGGTGGGTCTCCTGCATCTACTGCCGGAGGTATTAAAACAGTTACTTTTGCACTTGTATTACTATTAATGAGAACAACTTATCGTGGTATTGAAGAAACAACAGTATTCCAGCGTCGTATCAAGAAAAGAACACTCGTAAGAGCTTTTTCTATCTTTTTCCTTGGACTAATGCTTTGTATTATTTCATCTTCTATTATGCTTATAACAGAACCTAAACAGGATTATTTAAATATCCTAATGGAAGTATTCTCAGCATTTGGTACAGTAGGACTTAGTGCATCTGTTACACCTGCATTAAGTATAGTTGGTAAATGTGTAGATATTATCTTGATGTATGCTGGACGTATTGGCCCTATTTCATTAATGATTTTATTTACTAAACGTTCACATGATAAAAATACAAAAGAATTTAAATATCCAGATGAGGATGTACTTGTTGGCTAGGAGGAGTAAACATGAGTAATAAACCAAAACAGGTCGCTATTTTAGGATTAGGTATCTTTGGAAGCACACTTGCTGAAACATTAGAAGACTTCGGAGTAGAAGTTCTTGCAGTAGATATTGATCCAGTATGTGTCAGTAGAATTAAAGACAATGTTACTAAAGCAATTGTAGCTGATGTTACTGATCGTGAACAGCTATTAGAACTTGATATCAATACATTTGATGTAGCTGTTGTAGCTATTTCTAAGCACTTTGAAGAAGCAGTAACATGTACACTATTATTAAAGGAATTAAATGTCCCTTATGTTATTGCGAAAGCACGTACAAAACGTAAGAAAATCATTCTAGAAAAAGTAGGGGCTGATCGTGTTATTAATACAGAAAAAGAAATGGCTTATAAGCTTGCTAAACATTTATTAAGACGTTCTATTGTAGATTTAGTAGAACTTGATGAAGAATATTCTATCGTAGAAATTAGGACACTTAAGGATTGGGAAGGCAAATCGCTTTCTAATGTTAATATCCGTCGAGTTTATGGTATGAACGTTGTAGGTATTAAACCTCAAGGTTCACTTAAGATGACAATGGACTTTAGTGCTGATTATATTATTCAGCCAGGAGATCATTTCCTTGTTGTAAGTAAAACAAAAGAAGTAGAAAAATGGGATTTTCTCACTAAGGAATAGCAAAAGGCTATTCCTTTTTCTATAATAGTAACAGGAGGACATTATGAACTTATTACAACTCACAATAAAAACATTTGATAAGAATGTTGAGACTGACTTTACTTCTTTTAAGAATCATATAAATTATATTGAAGATCATAATACAGTCATCAATGGTCTCACATTCGCTTTTTTTGGTTTAACAGAAATTATTATTAAGAGAGTTTATCTCACATTTGAACTAAACAATACCATACATACTATTGAACGTGTGTATCAATCAGGAAGATGTATTCTTCGATGTGATGATCTAGAAAATGAAGAAGCTCAGCACCTTGTCCACAATATTTTAAATATGAATTATAATCAGTTCCTACATCAATTTATTATGTCTTCTTCTTTTATAGAAACTTGGATTCAATCACCTACAGAGGCACTTATGCGTTCCTTTATATCTACAAAACCTGTCATGACGAGTGATACAAAAATGATAGAGGAACAGATTAATGACACAATGGCTTTCTTAAATAGTTATGAAGATTATAAGAGCGCATGTGCTTATATTAGTAAGAATAAGCCTTATCTATCTCTCTATTCCAATCATTTAGATCAATTAGAAAAATCATTAGAAGATAAGAAAAAGAAAGTATTACGTGAAATTGAACTAGTTACTGAATTAGATGATATGGAAAAGAAAGCAGCTATCAGAAAGCAGCAGCAACAGACAATAGATAAAAGAAGAGAAGGACTCAATGCTTTATCTTTACTCTATGATGAATACTTAATATCACAGGATCATCTATTTGATTTAGAAGCATCTTATACACGTGCTGTGTATCTTTATGGTAGTGAAAATGATGATTATATGCGTATGTATCATCATTATATAAATAGTATTGCGGGTATACTTGCAAAGGATTTAAAGGAAGGAACACCTTGTCCTGTATGTGGTTCACTTCATCATCCTAAACCTTGTTTAATAGAAGGAAGAGAAATATCTCAGGAACTTCTTTTTAAGAAAGAAGCTATATTAGAAAAAACAAGAACAGATTTAGAAAAGAAACGCTTAGAAAAAGCAACCTATATGGTGCGTCATCAAAGACTCATAGAAAAGATTATAGAAAAGAAAAAAGAATTAGATATTACAGAAGATATTTCTAAAGAAATGTTTATTAGAGAACTCAGTGTATTAAATACAGATTATTTATCTCATTATAAGAGGGATAAGAAGCTCTTAGATGAAATAGGTTATCTACACAAATTAGAAAAACATCTTCTAGCACTTAAACAGGATTATCATGAAATACTTATGGCAATTGAAGAAGTCAAAGAAGAATATCTTACATTACAGAAGAAGATTAAACATGCAGAAAGGTTCTGTGATGAAATCATTCAAAAATATCCTTTTATTATGTATGTTGATGAAAACGTCATAGAAAATAAGAAGAAAGAATGTTTGAATAATCAAAAGATACTTACATTACTTCATAAGCAGACAATACCTCTAGAAGAAGATGTCACATCTTTTATCACTCAATTAATGAATACTGCTAACCGGTTACTCAAACAAATCACCCATGATCGTCTTCAACTTATACTTGATAATAAACTTTATCTTCAAGAAGAGGATCATCTCTCTCTGGTGGAGGATTCTTCAATGATTGGCTTATGTATAATTGTTTTAGGATATAGTCTATCTTCTTTGATTTCACATCAGGATATATTATTCATTGATTACTCATTACAGGAAGATTATCACGAAACATTAATCAATACACTCTCTATATCCCCTTATTTTTCAAGACTCTATATTACTAAATAAGTGAATATAACACATTATTATCACCATGATTTGGATTAATCCTTTTCATTTTCACAAAAATAGTTATAATATTATCGTACAAGAGAGGAGAAAGTTATGGCAAAAAATAATATTAAAAATGATGCAATTACACCTAGAGACGTTGACTTTGCACAATGGTATACAGATGTATGTCGTAAAGCAGAATTAATGGATTACTCAAGTGTAAAAGGATTCATTATTTATCGCCCATATGGTTATGCTTTATGGGAACAGATTCAGAGTTATATGGATAAGAGATTTAAGGAAACAGGACATCAGAATGTTTATATGCCAATGTTAATTCCTGAATCTCTATTAAATAAAGAAAAGGATCATGTAGAAGGATTTGCACCTGAATGTGCAGTTGTGACTAAAGGTGGTTTAGATGATTTAGAAGAACACTTAATTGTTAGACCTACTTCAGAAACATTATTCTGTGAACATTATGCTAAGATTGTAAATTCTTATCGTGATCTACCAAAGAAATATAACCAGTGGTGTTCAGTAGTAAGATGGGAAAAGACTACAAGACCATTCTTACGTGGTTCTGAATTCTTATGGCAGGAAGGTCATACAATTCATGCAACAGAAGAAGAAGCTCGTTCTGAAACATTAATGATGAGAGATATCTATGAAGAAACAGCAAAAGAATTACTTGCAATCCCAATGTTAACAGGGCGTAAGACAGAAAGAGAAAAGTTTGCAGGTGCAGAAGAAACTTATACTATTGAAGCATTAATGCATGATGGTAAGGCTCTTCAGTCTGGTACATCTCATTACTTTGGTCAGGGATTTGCGAAAGCATTCAATATGACATTCTTAGATAAGGATAACAAGTTAAAACATGTTTATCAGACATCTTGGGGTGTATCTACAAGATTATTAGGTGCTATTATCATGGTTCATGGTGATGACAATGGTCTTGTATTACCACCTAGACTTGCTCCTACACAGGTAGTGATTATCCCTATTCAGCAGAAGAAGGATGGTGTACTTGAAAAAGCAGATGAAATCGCTGAGCAGTTAAAAGCAGCAGGTATGAGAGTAAGTGTAGATGCAAGTGATAAATCACCTGGATGGAAGTTCTCTGAAGCAGAAATGCGTGGTATTCCAGTACGTATTGAAGTAGGGCCTCGTGATATCGAAAATGGTCATTGTGTTGTTGTAAAACGTAACGATGGTGTCAAGACTCAGATGGACTTAGATGAAAATCTTCCACAGGCAATTCATGATACATTAGAAACAATTCATCAGGAAATGTATGATAAGGCAGCAGCATTCTTAAATAGCCATATCACTCGTGTTAATACTTTAGAAGAAGTAGGTGAAGTATTAGATGAAAAGGGTGGCTATGTCAAGATGAACTGGTGTGGTGAAGAAGCATGCGAATTAAAGATCAAAGAACTTTATCAGGCAACATCACGTTGTATCGATGAACATGAAGAAGCAGATGGCGTATGTCCATGCTGTGGTAAAAAAGCAAAACATGTAGTTTATTTTGCAAGAGCATATTAATAAAATGAATCCCGACAATTTGTTGGGATTTTTTTGCGTGTGCCGGGCATGGCACTAATTCAGTCGGAGATAGTCTGACCACAGGTATTTACCGCCAAGTGTAGTGAACCACAA
>NZ_JBEHVX010000036.1:0-19183 GCF_040227455.1 Catenibacterium sp. RTP21428st1_D7_RTP21428_210409
AAAAACGGAAAACGAAAAACGAAAATCAAAGAAATGTGTTATTTCCACTTGACAATCGTCATTTCATAACAGATTATTGTATTGGACTAGATTTAGGAACAGGGTCTGTAGGATGGGCCGTTGTGGACATGAACCATAGACTTATGAAAAGAAATGGGAAACATCTATGGGGATCTAGATTATTTAGTAATGCAGAAACAGCAGCTAATAGAAGAGCTAGTAGATCTATACGTAGAAGATACAATAAGAGAAGAGAGAGAATTAGATTATTAAGAGCTATTTTGCAAGATATGGTTTTAGAGAATGATCCAACTTTCTTTATTAGACTAGAGCACACTTCTTTTTTAGATGAAGAAGATAAAGCTAATTATTTAGGAGCAGATTATAAGGACAATTATAACTTGTTTATTGATGAAGATTTTAATGATTATACTTATTATCATAAGTATCCTACTATTTATCACTTAAGAAAGGCATTGTGTGAATCAACTGAAAAAGCTGATCCAAGACTTATTTATTTAGCATTGCACCACATCGTTAAATATAGAGGAAACTTCTTATATGAAGGTCAGAAATTTAATATGGATGCATCAAATATTGAAGATAGGTTGTCAGATGTATTTACACAATTTGCCGATTTCAACAATATTCCTTATGAGGATGATGAAAAGAAGAATCTAGAAATATTAGAAATATTAAAGAAGCCATTATCAAAGAAAGCAAAGGTTGATGAAGTTATGGCTTTAATTGCACCAGAGAAAGACTTTAAGAGTGCATATAAAGAATTAGTAACTGGTATAGCTGGAAATAAAATGAATGTTACTAAGATGATTTTATGTGAACCTATTAAGCAGGGAGATTCTGAAATCAAACTTAAATTCTCAGATTCTAATTATGATGATCAGTTTAGTGAAGTTGAAAATGATTTAGGGGAATATGTAGAGTTTATTGATTCTTTGCATAATATCTATAGCTGGGTTGAGTTACAGACTATTATGGGAGCAACACATACTGATAATGCGTCTATTTCTGAAGCAATGGTGAGTCGTTATAACAAGCATCATGAAGATTTACAGTTATTAAAAAAATGTATTAAAGATAATGTTCCTAAGAAATATTTTGATATGTTCAGAAATGATAATGAGAAATTGAAGGGATATTATAATTATATTAATCACCCATCTAAAGCGCCTGTAGATGAATTCTATAAGTATGTAAAGAAGTGCATTGAAAAGGTTGATACACCAGAAGCTAAACAGATTTTACATGATATTGAATTAGAAAACTTCTTATTAAAACAGAATTCACGTACTAATGGATCTGTACCTTATCAGATGCAGCTTGATGAAATGATTAAGATTATAGATAATCAGGCAAAATACTATCCAGTATTAAAGGAAAAAAGAGAAAAACTACTATCTATCTTAACATTTAGAATTCCTTACTACTTTGGTCCACTAAATGAAAATAGTGAGTTCTCATGGATTAAACGTTTAGAAGGTAAAGAAAACCAAAGAATACTACCTTGGAACTATCAGGATATTGTAGATGTAGATGCAACTGCAGAAGAGTTCATTAAGCGTATGACTAATTATTGTACATATTTCCCTGATGAACAGGTATTGCCTAAGAATTCACTTATAGTATCTAAATATGAAGTATACAACGAATTAAATAAGATTAGAGTTGATGATAAGCTTTTAGAAGTAGATGTTAAGAATGATATTTATAATGAACTTTTCATGAAGAATAAGACAGTTACTGAAAAAAAATTAAAGAACTGGTTAGTGAATAATCAATGTTGTAGTAAGGATGCAGAAATTAAAGGTTTCCAGAAAGAAAATCAATTCTCAACTTCATTAACTCCATGGATTGATTTCACAAATATATTTGGAAAGATTGATCAGTCTAACTTTAATCTTATCGAAAACATTATTTATGATTTGACTGTATTTGAAGATAAGAAAATCATGAAGCGTAGATTAAAGAAAAAATATGCATTACCTGATGACAAGATTAAACAGATTTTAAAATTAAAGTATAAAGATTGGTCAAGATTATCAAAGAAACTACTTGATGGTATTGTTGCAGATAATAAATTTGGTAGCAGTGTCACAGTGTTAGATGTTTTAGAAATGTCTCGTTTAAACTTGATGGAAATCATTAATGATAGAGATTTAGGATATGCACAGATGATTGAAGCAGCTGCTTCTTGCCCTGAAGATGGTAAATTTACTTATGACGAAGTAGAAAGACTAGCAGGATCACCAGCACTAAAGAGAGGTATTTGGCAGTCATTACAGATTGTAGAAGAAATTACTAAAGTAATGAAATGTAGACCAAAATATATCTATATCGAATTTGAAAGATCTGAAGAAGCTAAAGAAAGAACAGAATCTAAGATTAAGAAACTAGAAAATGTGTATAAAGATTTAGATGAACAAACAAAAGTTGAATACAAGACTGTGTTAGAAGAATTAAAAGGTTTTGATAACACAAAGAAGATTTCTTCTGATAGTTTATTCTTATATTTCACTCAGTTAGGTAAATGTATGTATTCTGGTAAAAAACTAGATATTGATTCATTAGACAAGTATCAGATTGACCATATTGTGCCTCAGTCTCTTGTTAAGGATGATAGTTTTGATAACAGAGTTCTTGTAATACCTGAAGAAAATCAGAGAAAACTAGACGATTTAGTTGTTCCTTCTGATGTTCGTGTAAAAATGATCGGATTCTGGAAATTGTTATTTGATCATGAATTGATTAGTCCTAAGAAATTCTATTCTTTAATCAAAACTGAATATACAGAAAGAGATGAAGAAAGATTTATTAATAGACAGTTAGTAGAAACAAGACAGATTACAAAGAATGTAACTCAAATCATTGAAGATCACTATTCTACAACTAAAGTTGCAGCTATTCGTGCAAACTTATCTCATGAATTTAGAGTTAAGAATCATATTTATAAGAACAGAGATATTAATGATTATCATCATGCACATGATGCTTATATTGTGGCATTAATTGGTGGATTTATGCGTGATAGATATCCTGATATGCATGATTCTAAAGCTGTTTATTCTGAATACATGAAGATGTTTAGAAAGAATAAGAATGATAAGAAGAGATGGAAAGATGGTTTTGTGATTAACAGTATGAATTATCCATATGAAGTGGATGGTGAACTTATCTGGAATCCGGATATTATTAATGAAATTAAAAAATGTTTCTATTATAAAGATTGTTATTGTACAACTAAACTTGATCAAAAGAGTGGACAAATGTTTAATTTGACTGTTCTTCCTAATGATGCACATTCTCCTAAAGGAACTACAGAAGCAGTGATTCCTGTTAATAAGAATCGTAAAGATGTTAACAAGTATGGTGGATTTAGTGGACTACAGTACGTAATTGTTGCGATAGAAGGAAAGAAAAAAAGGGGAAAGAAAACTAAATTAGTAAAGAAAATATCTGGTGTACCTTTACATTTAAAAGCAGCTTCTCTTGATGAAAAAATAAAGTACATAGAGGAAAAGGAAAACTTAACTGATGTAAAAATTATTAAAGATAGTATTCCAGTTAATCAAATGATTGAAATGGATGGTGGGGAATATTTATTAACATCACCAATTGAATTTGTGAACGGAAGACAACTTGTTTTAAATGAAAAGCAGTGTGCATTGATTGCAGACATATATAATGCAATCTATAAACAAGCTTGTGATAATTTGGATGATGTTTTGATGATTCAATTGTATATTGAACTAATTAATAAAATGAAAGCATTATATCCAGCATATCAAAGTATTGCAGAAAAGTTTGAAAGCATGACTGAAGATTATGTGGCTGTTTCTAAAGAAGAAAAAGCAGACATTATAAAGCAGATGTTGATTATTATGCATAGAGGACCAAGAAACGGAAAAATTCAATATGCAGATTTTAATGTGGGAGATAGAATTGGAAGAAAGAATAAAATGAGTTTAGATTTAGAGAGAGTAACATTTGTCTCTCAGTCACCAACAGGAATATACACTAAAAAATACAAATTATGAGCTGGCGAACAGTAGTTATAGACAGCAGAGCTAAACTTACTTATAAGAATGGATACTTAATAGTAAGAAGTGATGAAGTACATATGATTCATTTGTCTGAAATAAATACTATTCTTATAAGTAGTACTGCAGTTGCCATTACTTCCTACTTAGTAAATGAATTACTAAGTAGGAAGATTAAAATTGTATTTTGTGATGAAAAAAGAAATCCTGTAGGTGAAGTAGTGTCATATTATGGGTGTCATAATTCCAGTAAAAGAGTACGCCAACAAATAAACTGGGATTATGATTATGCTAAAGAGGTTTGGACTGCAATAATCAAAGAAAAGATTAAGAACCAAGCTAAACTATTAGAGAATTATGATGAAGATGGATCAAAGAAACTATATAAGTATGTTGATCAAATCAGATTATTTGATTCAACTAATAGAGAAGGGCATGCAGCTAAAGTTTATTTTGATGACTTGTTTGGCGTGGATTTCACAAGAACATCAAAGAGTGATATCAATGCATCATTGAATTATGGATATTCAATATTGTTGTCACAATTTAATAAAGAACTTGTGTTAAATGGTTATTTAACACAGTTAGGAATAAAACATTGTAATGAGTTTAATCCATTTAATTTGTCGTCCGACTTAATGGAACCATTTAGACCATTAGTAGATAAAATAGTAAGAGAAAACTGCAATGATATATTTGATGGTTCTATGAGGCTTAAATTGGTGGATGTATTAAATCATAAAGTTAGAATAAAAAATAGTAATCAGTATGTTTCTAATGCGATATCGATATATGTAAAAAGTGTGATTAAGGCAATTGAAAAGAAAGACGTTAGTTATCTAGAGTTTTTTGAATATGAGTTATAGATATATGAGGATTATTGTATTTTTTGATTTGCCCACACTTACATATAAAGACCAAAAGGAATATAGATTGTTTAGAAAATTGCTTATTAATGATGGATTTGTGATGATGCAGGAGAGTGTTTATTGTAAATTGGCATTAAATAACTCTATCGTGAAAGCACAGGTAAAAAGAATTCGAGATAATAAACCTAGTGCTGGAGATGTAGAAGTTCTAATTATTACAGAAAAACAATTCGCTTCAATAGAATATATTTGTGGTAATAAACAGACTCTTAAAGAGGATAGTGAAGAAAGGCTGATAGTTCTATGAAACTAAGAATTATGGGATTTGAAGAAATAGACTTTAATGATCAAGATAATACTATTTTGATTATTAAGAATCATAAGTTTTATGCTCACATTTTAAGCTTATTGTCATCTATCCTATATGATAAGAATAAGAGTACAGAACTGTTGTTTATTGATGGAGAGAAGAATATTACTGCTAATGTATTATTGATAACAGATCTTTATAAAATGGATTTTAATGACAAGAATCTGTTAAAAGAAATCTATGCACAAATAAGCAAAAGTATCATATCTGATGAAGATAAATGTATGAGATATCAAAAGTTAGTTGATGATCTTAGTGCCATGTTAGAAGATGAACTAGAAGATTACAATCTAGAGTTTGACTATAAAAATGACTTAACTATTGAAAACTATTTAAAGGCAGTGTCTTTAAAGATATCAAGAAAAGCAGAAGAAAAGCTTTATGATAGGCTAATGAATTATGTGGAGCTAGTCACTGAGCTGGTAAAGAAGCCGGTGCTAGTTCTATATAATTGTCTTGATTATTTAGATGATGAAGAATTGGTGGAATTGATTAAGTATAAGAATTATAAGCATCTTCATATATTGTTTATAGAAAATAAAAGTAGGGAAATTGATTCTATTACTTTTAGAAAATATATAATAGATGAAGATTTATGCGAAGATTATGATAAAATAGAAGAGGTTCAAAGTGACTAGGGATTCGTTATCCTGAAAAGAATTCTAGCTTTAAATCAGAAAATACTATCTGATTTTTGAATTTGAGGTTTTAGGGTTGTGTAATTTTGAACTGAATTAAAACTATTATAATATCCTAATTTAGGACTTCATAGTTTTAGGGTTGTGTAATTTTGAACTGAATTAAAACTGAATATTCGTTACTTAACTTCACAAGTTCGTTTTAGGGTTGTGTAATTTTGAACTGAATTAAAACTATTGGTGCTGATTTCTGTCTCCAATGTCAGTTTTAGGGTTGTGTAATTTTGAACTGAATTAAAACGCGATTTTTGCGGTATGGAATGCAATAAATGTTTTAGGGTTGTGTAATTTTGAACTGAATTAAAACAAAAACGATTTCAACAGTAGATACAAAGATAGTTTTAGGGTTGTGTAATTTTGAACTGAATTAAAACCAGACCGTCAGTTCTATGTAAAAGTTGTAAAGTTTTAGGGTTGTGTAATTTTGAACTGAATTAAAACTTGACGCAACTATGCTAAGTGGTATCGGAGAGTTTTAGGGTTGTGTAATTTTGAACTGAATTAAAACTGAGTGGAATACTTGTGGCAAGAATGCTTGGTTTTAGGGTTGTGTAATTTTGAACTGAATTAAAACGAATCCAAAGTATCAGGATATAATCCTTACGTTTTAGGGTTGTGTAATTTTGAACTGAATTAAAACTAGATTGTTCTAGGTGTTTAAAAGTTTTAGGTTTTAGGGTTGTGTAATTTTGAACTGAATTAAAACAGAACAAACAATAAACCTACTAGCATATTAGTTTTAGGGTTGTGTAATTTTGAACTGAATTAAAACAGAAGGGGGCAAGTTACAGCAGTCTATTGGGTTTTAGGGTTGTGTAATTTTGAACTGAATTAAAACTTTTGCTATTGGTATTATGTGGTCGATACAGTTTTAGGGTTGTGTAATTTTGAACTGAATTAAAACTGAAACTGTATTGGTTAAAAAACACGCATAAGTTTTAGGGTTGTGTAATTTTGAACTGAATTAAAACTAAAGTATGAGAAAGTAAAAGAAGGGAATAGTTTTAGGGTTGTGTAATTTTGAACTGAATTAAAACTTTATGAATAACTCAGAAGAATATCCTGGAGTTTTAGGGTTGTGTAATTTTGAACTGAATTAAAACTTTCGGTTTATCCAAAGAAGACTATGTGTCGTTTTAGGGTTGTGTAATTTTGAACTGAATTAAAACTAATTCTTGGGGTGTACCATTGAAAGTAAAGTTTTAGGGTTGTGTAATTTTGAACTGAATTAAAACACAAGCAAATAAAAATAAAATGAATGAAAGGTTTTAGGGTTGTGTAATTTTGAACTGAATTAAAACCTTTCCTTTAAACAAGAGTCACAAAGTGAAGTTTTAGGGTTGTGTAATTTTGAACTGAATTAAAACCTCTCCATCGCGCGTAATGCGCGACACAGTGTTTTAGGGTTGTGTAATTTTGAATTGAATTAAATTTTTCTAACTTTCGTTGATGAAGTTTTAGTGTTGTGTTATTTATGCTAATGATAAAATAAGAATGTAAGATACGCTAGAATAGTGTGGAATTGCATTCTTATTTTTTCATTTTTATCTTAACGGTGTCTTATATTATAACTTCTGTTCGTATTCTCGCAAAAATTCATAATTTTATAGTTGTGTTATTATGGATGTTATTCTTATTTATTGAGTATGATCATTGGTGAGTTGAATGCAATAGTGATGCAATATTAGTTATTTAGATTGCCCTGTTTTCCCTTTGATTTATACACTTGTTGATTTCTTGAAATACATATTTCAATCAGTATAATAAATGTTGAAAAGGGGGTAAACAATATGAAACTATCCGAATTTCATGCATTTAAACGCAAACTTAACGAATTATATCTCAATGTAAAAGACAGTAGTATGTACAAGCAATTTTTCGCCAACATCAATGCGTTAGACTGCTGTGAGACGTACTGCTTAGGTATAAGTTATCAAATCGTTTCTCATAGCACTCTATCTAGAGAACATCAAATAAAGTTATTGGATGAATTTTATGAAGGAGCACACATACCCTTTGATCCAGAAGAAGTATATACTATGATGGAAAACGGACCTTATACTATAGAGGAAAACCCTGTATGGTATGGTATAGATGCTATGACATCTAATCGTCCTGGTTCTGTTAACTTTTGTCTCTATTATTCACTTATGACAGGTATGATGGATGAACAAGCAGGCATTAACTACTACAACGATTTAACAAAACTCCTAAGTGGCTTCTTACATTCCTTTAATCATCATACAGATGTATATGTCGATAAGTACATCAAAGAAACAGAACATTATACAACTACAATGGCTGCCCAATTCGTCGAGCACTGCCAAGAAGAATACATGCAAGCATCAAAAAAAGTAAATTAAACGCAAAAAAAAGACTCGAATGGGGGAATATTCAAGTCTTTTTTTCTGCTTTTCTTTTCGCTTATTATTATAGCATAAATTGTAATCGCTATCAACAACTATTTTACATATACCCAATCACACTATATAATGATACAGTATTGATATGGAGGATTAATCATATGTTAGAAAACAAGAAGAACGTATTATTTGATATGGATGGCTTGCTTATTGATAGTGAAGCATTAGGAATCAAGATGTGGGAAAAGGTATTTGCTAGTCACAACGAACCCTTTAACCCAGAAGCTGCTTATAAAACAATTGGCTCTAATGGATTAGCAGCACAAGAAATGCTGGAGAAAATCACAGGCAATAGATACTACTTTACACGTTTTAGAGATGACAAGATCAAAGAAACAAGAAAATACTTAGAAACAAACCCTATGCCAGTTAAAAAAGGAGCTCATGAACTATTAACATATCTAAAAGATAATGGTTATACATTGGTCCTTACTAGTTCTACTTTTGAACCAGATGTACTATTCTCATTAAAATCTGGAGGTTTAGACAAGTACTTTGATAAGTTTGTATGTGGTGATCATGTTACTCGTGCCAAACCTAATCCAGAAATATTCAATAAAGCTATAGAACTATACAATCTTAAGAAAGAAGAAACATTTATTCTAGAAGATTCTAGAAATGGTATTATTGCGGCAGATGCTGCAGGTATAGATGTTATTGGAGTACCTGATTTAGTGGATATCAGCGATATGACGCAATCACATTTGTTGTGTATCAAAGAAAATCTTCTAAAAGTGCTCGATTTAATAAAATAATTGAAGAATACAAACCTCTTATCATCTCTAACATGGTACAATAGAGAAGGAAGGAGGTTTTTTTATGGATTACAATGGTTTAAGTATTGTATCACCACAATATTATCCTGATGATGAAGAATGGAATGATTTCTTTAACCTTTGGTTTCAGGGCTATGATCTGAATACAGATATCACAGAACATTTTCATTATTTAATATCTCATTCAGATTATCTTGTAATGGTTCAAAGACCACTGAATTCTGATGATCAAGATTATGAAATCATTTCTGTATCTAATGAACAACAACAATCCTATTTACCTGCTTTCACAAATATAAAGGAAATAACAGACTATATAGATCTTCCTGAACCACAAGAAGGCTACCAGGTAGAAGTAATGGTAGCTTCTTATAAACGCCTCTTAGAAGAGATATATATGCGTACAGAAGGGTTAAATGGTTTAGTGATTAATCCTTTCTCACAAAAGCTGATAGCTGATGGAAAACTATTAAATAGTATAGGACACAATACAACAATAGGTATTAATCATCAAGAAGATTTACCAAGTCTAGTACCAGCTAATTTAAAGTTTAGAAAGAATATGAAGATCTATCATTCTAATGGTAAAGATCCTCATGTAAAAGAGTTATTAAAAGAGAGTGTAGAAGACCTTATGGAGGATGGGGTCTTTGCCTGTCCTGTACTTGTAAATAAGAAAGACTTATATACAAATAAGACAGGAGAACTTGCAATGCATACAGGTGCTGATATTTATATCAAACCACTTATGTGTTCTCATGCTGATCCTAATAAACTCTATATTACTTTATTTACAGGATTAAATGATATTAAAAGAATGGATCTTGATCATGATGAACCAGACATGGAAATGATTATTACATGTCAGTCATTTGAGTCATACAAAGATATACTCTTTTCTAGTGATGCATTCTGTGGTATTCTCATTAATCCTTTTACAGATCATCTAGGGTTTTCTAAAGACATGTTAGATGAAATGTTTTATAATAAAGAAACTATCAACTAAGGAGGAAAACAAGTTGAATTACAAACCTTTAAAAGATGCTCAAGCATTTACTACATCAAGATGGACTGACTCCCTTGATGCATGGAAAAAAGCTCAGGGTGACAAAGAAGTAGCCTACACAGCATTCCTTAAGAACCTAACAGAATCACATTATTATGGTTATATGAATCTACCAGAAAGCGGTGAAAATTTAGAATATGATCATTCATTCTTTACTATTTCACCACAGGATGGAAGTAAGAACTTTATTTCTGTTTATACTTCATTAAAAGAATTAAAAAGCAGTCTTGCGAAACCTGAAACATCAATGCCAGGAAGAAAAGTAGAAGCAGTAGAAGTCAACTATGCTTTCCTAGCAAAAGAACTTACACTTGCTGATGGTAATCAAATTGATGGTATTGTGATTAACCCATTTAGTGATGACTATATTCTTACAAGAGAAGAATTAGTACAGATTTCTAAACGTTTATGTAATGGTTTAGACCATACAGAAGATTTAGGTAACATTACTCCTGCAAATATCTTTATTAAAGAAATTTGGAAGATTTTCCAGAATACTGAAGATGATGATAAGAAAGCAGAAATCTTTAGTCATATGGCTGAAGCATTTGATGATGCTTTATTCGCATTACCTATTATGGTAAGAAAAGAAGATTTAGTAGTAGAAGATGGTAATACATACGTTGCTAGATCAGATGCAGATTTTGCGATTAGAATGTTATCAAGTGAAGATAATGGTGATCAGGCTAATATTGTTCCACTCTTTACATCACAGGAAGATATTGAAACATTAGATGGCTGGAATGCTGAAGATGAAGAAAGAAAATCTATGCTACTGACTGCCGATCTTGTTACTCATCTAGGAGGACTTAATAATGGTGAAGCCTTTGATGCACTCGTTATTAATCCATTCACAGATAATATTGTACTTACAAAAGAAATCCTAACTACAATGGGATTAATAGAAGGGGAGGAGTAAAAGAATGAGTAAACCATTATTAAACACAACACCAGTAGAAGCAACTGATAAAGAATGGAAAGAAAGCTGTGGTAAATATGGAGAAGCTTCTTTTACTGCCACTAAACTAGAAGATGATTTAATGCATACATTAAAGGCTTCTACATTCCTTACATATATTTCTGTAGACGATGATGATGAAGATTCATTCTTCTTACAGACAGTATGTGATGATGACGGAGATGAATGGTATGCAATTTATACTACTGTAGAAAATGCACAGAACTCTTCTATTCTAGAAGATTCTGATTTCCCAGACCGTCATAATGTATTAGTAGAAGTAGACTATGAATTCTTATTAAATGAATTATTTAATACAGGTGATGATGAAATCTATGGTATGGTTATTGATCCAGAAACAGATGCATTTACTCTAGGTAGAGATACATTAAGTGATATGGGTGTTGAAGAAAACAATGGTGTAGATCATCATGAAACAATTGGTCATAGAGTACCAGGTAATATGGAGTTCTCTTGGTTATATGATGAATATATGGAAGCACAAGGTGAAGAAGAAAAAGATAAATTCCAATCACTTATGGAAGATGTAGTTGAACGCTCATGTCTTGCATTAATGACGATTGTGAATAAATCAGATTTAGTTACTTTACCAGATGGTACATATGAATTAAAAAAGGATGCATCTATGATTATTCCTTCATTATCTGCAGAAGATGATGAAGGTAATGAATTAAGCTATTTCCCACTCTTTACATCTAATGAACAGATTGATAAATGGGGCATCAAAGATAATGTTGAATTAAAGGAAGGACAGGTATTAATCAGCGAATGTCGTCCATTTGATCAGCATATTGCTACATTCTTCGGTGCTGGAGAATATGATGCTTTATTAATCAACCCATTTGATCAGGCATTTGTTATCGGCAAAGAATTCATCAAGGCTATAAGCGGTCATCAGGAAGAAGACGAAACACCTGCTGCATAAACTAAATATAGGAGAGACACAACATGAAAAAGCTATGGAACGAATTCAAAGAATTCGCATTTAAAGGCAATGTCATTGACATGGCTGTCGGTGTCATTTTAGGTACTGCTATTACTGCTGTTGTCACATCTCTTGTACAGGATATTATCATGCCTGTATTATCTGCAATCATTAAGATTCCATCTGATATTACAGAATTAACTCTTAAGATTAATAATATTAATATCAAGTATGGATCATTCCTTTCTAACCTCATTAACTTCTTATTAATGGCTTTCTGTATCTTTATCTGTATTAAAGCGATTAATAAGGTCGTGAGTTTCCGTAAGAAGGAAGAAGAAAAAGCAGCACCTGCACCAAAGCCAGAAGACATTGTATTATTAGAAGAAATCAGAGATCTTTTGAAAGAAAAAAAATAAGCACCTAAGTGCTTATAATGTAGGATCTTCTAGATCATCATTAAGATAAGTCGTTCTCTTAGACTTATCTTTTTTTATTTGGTCTGTACTAAAAGTGACGGTTTCTTTTGTTTGAGTAGGTGCTGTATTTACAAGATTGACACCTAATGACCATTCTTCTAGTTCTTCCTCTAGAGTATCTGCATCCTTTGCTTTTACTTTAATAGCCATACACTTCACCTCTTTCGAATTAATTATATACATAATGAACTCTTTTTAAAAGCGAATAATAATGTTAAAATATGGGAAAGGAGTGTATTTTATTATGATAATAGACTTAAACCAAATCCTATCTACTTTTAATATAGATTATGAAATCGCAAAAGGAAATAATAAACTTGGTGGAGCCTCTTTACCTAAACAGTTTAATCAAGGAGGAGAAATTCAAGGTAATTTTCTCTCACGTAAATTCTCATTAATCTATGATCCTGACAAAATAAAACCTGAATGGGATAAGGTAGGACATAAGAAATATGGAATGTTATTTGAAGAAAAAAGTCTAGGTGTAATCTATCAGAAAACAGGCTTTACATCTCAATCAGGTTACTTTGTATTAAAGTATGACGGTGTTAAATATAAGATGTATAGAGTTGGATTAGAAACAGGTTACGTGTATCCTATCTATGAAGGTTCTAAACTAGTAGCCTGTATTGTGGCAGACAAATCCATCTTCAATGATTTAAACCTCTACCATATTTATGCATTAAACAAGTCATATAGTTATATTTCATCTGTATTTGGCTTATATCTAGATGCCTGCATCCAGTTAAAGTATGGTCCTCTTGTAACATCTCCAAACTATATTGCTGGAAAGAGCTTAAGAAAGAAATATGATCCTGCTTTTATTGAAAAAATAAAGGATATGGAAAACAAAGCGTAACAAAAATATTGTTGTTGTAGAAAAAGTATGCTAATATGACTGTGGGAGTCGTATTACGATTAGAATAGCTCTTGGAAAGGTCTGAAATAGGGAGTCAGATCTTTTTTTGTTTTTGTTCATACTTAGTTCATATACTAAGACTATATTAATAACTGTAAAGAGGGCCACTCCCTAATAATAAAAGTGTCCTGTTTACGATTCATAAATAAAACTCCCTTCTAATTGTATTAAATTGTTTTTTAGAACCACTGGCTCTCCTCCAGTGGTTTTTACTTGTATTAAAATAGAAGAAGACTATACTATACTATAGTTAGATGCCGACTTAGCTCAGTAGGCAGAGCGATACACCCGTAATGTATAGGCCACAGGTTCGATTCCTGCAGTCGGCACCATTTATTTTATACAAGTTATATATTTTGTCTATTGTAGATGAGTAGTAGGTATTTTACATATATATGAAATCGATAAGTGAGGTTACTTCGGGGATACGGACTGCTGCCGCAAAATGATGGAGACATCATTCGCTGGTTTGAACAGTCTATGTCGTTAAGGCATAGACTATTGTAGTTACATTGCCCTTTAGAACTAAAGCCCAAACGGATCATAAGATACAGGACCATATATCCGATTGGGTATATGGTTTTTTGTTTGAAAGCTAACTATTGCATAATTATCAGATGGAATAATTGTTTCTTATAGAAAAGTATCCTCATCTGATGTAACTTCAGCTGTAGATATCAATATTAAAAAGAGTAAAGAATCAGGTGGAGTCAAACAACAAAAAATACATTTTGTAAAGGAATAAATGACTAAAATACAAGATTATAGATGCCTCAATTGTATAGTAAATACATGTGAGAAATAGCAGTTGAATTGTAACGACAAAAGCGTTACAATATAAGAAACAAGGAGGTGTGATTATGGGAAAATCAGCAACATTAAACTTAAGAGTAAACCCAGCCGTCAAAGAGAGGGCAGAAAAAGTATTGTCTCAGTTAGGTGTTCCTATGTCAACAGCGATTGATATGTATTTGAATCAAATTTCTCTTACAGGTGGAATTCCATTTTCTGTTTCTTTACCAAAAGCACCAGTATCGATTCATGCAGATGGCATGACAACAGAAGAAATTCATCAGAAATTAGAAAAAGGTTACAATGATATAGCTGCAGGAAGAGTGCAAAATGCAACGGAAGCGTTCGCAAAATTCAGGGAGAATCATTGAAATGAAACACTATACGGTTGAGATTACAAATGAAGCATTGGCTGATATGGAGCAGTTGTATAATCATATCGCTTATGTTCTTCAGGCACCGGAAAATGCGATGGATCAATATAACCGGATTGCAGATGCTATTTTGACATTGGATACTATGGCTGAGAGAATTTGTATTATGGAATCAGAGCCGGAACGAAGCAAAGAGATGAGAAGATTGTTGGTAGACAATTACTCTGTCTTTTTTGTGATCCAGGGAGATAATGTGATTGTAACAGATGTATTATATAGTGCATCAGATATTGAAAGCCGATTAAAAGGTTAGATGATAAAATACTATCTATTCGTTATAGCCCTTTCTCTTGCATAAAAGAAGAATATCACATATAATAAAAACGCAATAATATTCGTCTAGTCGCGGAAATATATTGCGTTTAGACCAGGTGGCAGTGCACCTGGTTTTTTATTTGTCTTAATTGACAACGCTTACACTATAAGGTAAACTATATATAGAAAGAAGTGATCCTGGCGGTATGATCTTATTATGTATTGTATATATATAATAAGTATGATAACCAGGATCATTTTTATTTAGGAGGATTTGTTATGAAGATTATGGTACGTGCTGATGATTTAGGTTACAGCCGAGGTGTGAATTATGGTATATATGATACAGTAAAAAATGGTGTGATTAAGAATATTGGTTTTATGGTGAATATGCCTGATTCTGTAGAAGGCTATGAACTTGTAAAGGATTTAGATATCTGTTTAGGACAGCATACTAATGTATGTATTGGTACTCCTATCAGTGATCCAAAACTTATTCCAAGTCTTGTAGATGAAAATGGACAATTCAAATCAAGTAGAACATATAGACAAAGTAAAGAAGACTTTGTAGTACTAGAAGAAGCCATTATAGAAATAGAAGCACAATATAAAAGATTTAAAGAGATAACTCATCTTGAGCCTTCTTATTTTGAAGCTCATGCAGTAGCCAGTGATAATCTATTAAAAGGTATTGAAATTGTTGCGAAAAGACACAATTTAAAGTTCAATGACATTTCTTTTGATGGGACACCTGTTGAATTGGCAGGAGAAAAACTCTATATGCATATGGAAAGTATGAAGGAAGGGTATGATCCTTTTAAATCTTTTAAAGAAATGGTAGAGAATACACATGATGATGGTTGTGACTTATTAGTTTGTCATCCAGGATATCTGGATGCACAAATACTACGTACTTCTTCTCTTACTCTTAATCGTACAAAAGAAGCAGAGATGTTATGTTCAGAAGAACTCAAAGAGTATCTTAAAGAACATGATATACACTTATATACATATGACGAAATAGGACACTAAAAGCTGCCAATTGGCAGCTTTTACTATTCACACATGATTTTAATAATTTCCTGGTCAGTAGAAGCCATACCTTGACTTCCTAATACACCGATGTTATGGATTGTATTTTCTATACCCTTAGAAATAATACCATCTCCACCATAGAACTGCTGACCATTCATATACATATCATAACCTAGAATGCCAGCTTCTACACTTACCGCAATCTTGGCAGCACAGCTTGCTTTAGCACCATCACAGATAATACCAGAAGTAATAGCCAAGGCATTCACGATTGTATGATTCATCACTTCTTCACTTGCATCCTTTAAATAAGCAAGTCCTGCACCACATGCAGCACCCGCACTTACTGCTCCACAGAAAGCAGATAAACGACCAATCTCAGTCTTTAAATGAATGGCTGTTAAGTTAGAAATCACAAGAGCACGATATAACTTCTCTTTATCTAAATGTTCTCTTTCTGCATAAATAATAAGAGGTACGGATACAGTTAATCCCTGGTTACCACTACCAGAATTAATTACTACAGGTAGTTCACAACCATTCATTCTCGCATCACTACCAGCAGCTGCATAGGCCTTTAATAGACTTGGTAAATCTTTTCTAATTGCAATCACCTTACCAATATTAGCCCCATAATCACCATGCATTCCTTCTTGTGCAATGGCAGTATTACATTCAATCATCTGATCTAATAACTCTTTTACATCATTAATCTCTACTTCTTTCGCAAAAGTATAAATATCATGCATAGTAAGAGTGAGATAATCTTCATCAATAGTCTGTTTCAATGCTTCTCCACATACAATAGTTTCATTATCTTTTGTCATTTCTACAATATGTGTATGTGTTCCCGCAATATGTACCATTGCTTCATGTTCATCATTAGATACAGTTAAACGAATATCTAAAGAATAAGGGGATTCTAAAGGCTGTACTTTAATAGAAGCACTCTTCATAAGTTCAGTCATCGCAATAATATCTTCTTCCTTCACATGACTAATAACCTCTAATTCTGCTTCTGCATCTCCACCTGTAATACCAATACAGGCAGCTGTTTCAATACCTTTATTTCCATGAGTATGAGGCACAATAACACTCTTAACATTCTTGATGATGTTACCACTGACTTCAATTAATATCTTATTTGGCATACCACCTAATGTCTTTCTTGCGAGACTTCCTGCATACGCAATTGCGATAGGTTCTGTACATCCCATGGCAGTTACGAGTTCCTTATTTAAGATTCTTACATAAGTCTCATAAAGTTTTTTATCCATTCTTTTTCTCCTTATTAAAAAGGCAATGAATCATTGCCTTATTGATCAATTTCTTTTCTATAAATGTCAAAGCTGCTTACTATCATTGCAAATAAGAATCCAGTTGATACAAAGAAGATTGTATAATCGAGTAATCCATGAATATAAATCATCACAATATAGCCTACAATTAAAGCAACAAGAGTAGGGTTACACTTAGTTCTTAATAAGCGATATAAACGTTTAATATTTTCAATGAAGAACGGTGCGATCACCAATAATCCTATAATCCCAAAACATAAAACAGGATCAATAAAGATATTATGTGAATGCTGTGTAGGATGCCCATTATATTGTGCATAAATATGCCAATATGTCATAGGTCCTTCACCAAATAAGAAATGTGTCTTAATGTTCTGAATAGCAACTTCCCAGATATGTTTTCTTACCCCTAAGTACTTCACAATATTGCTCATACGTGGAATATATTGAGGTTTCGCAATAAAGAAACCAACACCCGCTGCACCTACAGCACAAATACCACCAAAACTCTTGTAATTACGATTAAACAACAACATAATCGCAAGACCACCAGCAAGTGCAGGCCATGCAGTACGACATCCTGTTAAATATAGACAGAATAAGTTAAGTAATGTAATTAAACCAATAATCACTATTTCTTTAATATGATTCATGAATCCATGATTATGAGTATACTTCAAGAACTTATAGAAACAAATAGCCACAAAGAACTCAATCATCATTGCATAGTAGTTCGCATTAAAGAACATCGCATTTGTACGATACTGTGGTGCATTAAATACAACCAAATACCATCCCTCAAGATCAAACTGTCTTAAGATGAATATATATTCAATAATAGCCCATACAGCTGCAAATACACTTAAACCAATCACTATATTCAACATTGTATCAAATAGTTCTTCACTTGCATGACGTCTATATACAAGTGTCATACTATATAACATCAAATAACCTAAAGATACACCAGCCCCTGGCCAGTTCTGATAAAAGACACTTGTTAAGAAAATAAGTGCTGAGAAGAAAATAATATATTTGCTTCGTTTTGTTTCTTCATAACCTTTCTTTACTTCACCTTGTTTAATCCATTTAAAGAATATAATTGCATGAATCACTACAGTAATATAGAAAGGAAGGAATATTGCGGCAATCGCAATAAGAAAATCACATTGCACAGAATCAAAACGTGACTTTAAGTTTTTAATAATATCCATGAGAACCCCCTTTAATTACATTCTATATTATACACGAAAAATAAAAAAAAATATTGTTTACTCACGAAATATTGGTAGAATACTCTATGGAGGTAGAATATATGAATATGAACACTTCATTCTTCTCTTTTAAGTCAGGATCTCCATTCATGATTATCCTATCTATTATTTTAGGAACACTACTCATGGCTTATGGAATCTATGAAATCTTCTTTAAGAAAGATAAAAGAGAAATTAAAGGAATTTACCATGGTTATAAGAAAGTCAATAACTTATATTGTCGTCCTATCTTCCAGTATTCTTATGGTACAAAGAAGTATAACCAGGCATCTATCCAGGAATTTAAAGTAGAAAAGATTGAAAAAGATTATGTAAAAGGACAGGAATATCCTATTTATTTAGGGGAACAGGCGAATACATTCTATTTAAAGAAGAAAAACACTTGGTCTAACTATTTATTAATCGTTGCAGGTATCTTATTCTATGTAAGTGCTATTCTAGGTTATCTAGGATTCTAAAAGAGGCTGTAACGGGTAAATAACTCATTATAGTTTCATAAAAAGCAAAAGACGGACCGAGGTCCGTCTTTTGTG
>NZ_JBEHVX010000037.1:0-19127 GCF_040227455.1 Catenibacterium sp. RTP21428st1_D7_RTP21428_210409
ATTTAAAGGTGCTGTTTCCAAGACCCCCAAATATTTAGAGCGAAGGTCTGACCCCCACAAAAATTAAAGACCCAAAATAAATAATATAGAGAAGATGGTTGCAAAATAGCGCCATCTTTTTTTAAAACAGCAAATGCGTTAATAAATTGAGAAAAATAGCTATATAGAGCTGATTCTTCAAAATAAAAACAGGGAATCTGTTTTTATTTTGAAGAATGCTGCTAAATAGTAGAGTATTACTCTTTTGTTCAAAAATACTCGCTAAAAAATGTTGTTGACTATTTATATGAAAGAAACGTATAATACATATAGGAACAAAAACATTTATGTTTTATGTAGCCCGACGCCTGCGTTGGGCTACTTTTTTTATCTGAAATTGTCAGAAAACTATTATCTCTATATAAAGTGGATGTGCCTATAAGAATAAGAGTATCCTAGAATGTGTAGAAACATAAATATCATGCTTCAAATACGAGGTAATTCTGAGTGGGTTGTCGTAAATGTTATTGACTATTTATATGAAAAGAATCTATAATACTGACGAAGGACAAAAACATTTTGTTTTATGTGATGCAGCGCCTGCGTTGCGTCACTTTTTTATTTTATTTCATCTCACAGTACATAAACTGTGAGTTTTTTTATTTATACCTCAAACTTGGCATGTGCATTGCAGTATATATAAGTGAATAAACAATGGAGGTATTCTATGTACGATGTAACAGCAACAGGTGAACTATTAATAGACTTCACTAGAAATGGCTTAAGTAAACAAAACAATCGTGTTTATGAAGCCAATCCAGGAGGTGCACCATGTAATGTACTTGCTATGCTTGGAAAATTAGGTTATAAAACTGCTTTTATTGGTAAAGTAGGAGATGATGAGTTTGGCAAACTATTAAAGAATACAATCTCAGAACAGAAGATTGATTCTACAGGACTTGTAATGGATCCAGATGCTAAAACAACACTTGCTTTTGTAGATAATGATGAAACAGGAGACCGTAGCTTCTCTTTCTATAGAAAGCCAGGAGCAGATATGATGCTTAGGGAAGACGAAGTGAATTATGAATTAATTGATAACTGCCGTATCTTCCACTTTGGCTCTTTGTCTATGACGGATGAGCCAGTAAGATCTGCTACTTATGCGATGGTTGATTATGCAAAAAAGAAAAATAAGATTATTTCTTTTGACCCTAACTTAAGACCACCTTTATGGAAAAGTGAAGATCTTGCAGCTAAACAGATCTGGTATGGTATTGAACAATGCGATATCTTAAAGATTGCGGATAATGAGATTGAATGGCTTACAGGTACTGATGATTATGATAAGGGAATTGACATCATTAGACAAAGAACACATGCAAAACTCATCAATGTCACACTTGGTCCAAATGGTAGTATCGCTTACTATGGTGATTTAAAAGTATTTATGGAGCCTTATTTAAATAAGGATACGATTGAAACAACAGGTGCAGGTGATACATTTGGAGCCTGTGCACTTCATGCAGTACTTAAGCATGGCTTGGACAATGTGACTGAAGAAGATTTAAAAGAAATGCTTCAGTTTGCGAATGCAGCAGCTTCTTTAATTACAACTAAGAAGGGTGCATTAAGAGTAATGCCAGAAGAAAAAGAAATAAAAGAATTAATAAATAAAAACTAAAAGTTGGCACGTCAATTGCAGTATATATAAGTGAAAAGAAAAAGAAAGGAGAAAATATAAAACAGAAAACTTAAAAGTTGGCATGACAATTGCAACTTATATAAGTGTAAGGGGAATATGAAAATGAGACATATTTTAATAGCCACACATGGCTTACTTGCTTCAGGTGCAAGATCAACAATGGAATTCTTAATCGGTAATGTAGATAACGTAGAGTATATTACAGCTTATGTAGATGGACAGAAACCTATCAATGAGCAGATTGAAGAATATTTTGCAAAGATTCCACAGGAAGACGAAGTAGTTATCTTTACTGATATTAAGGGTGGAAGTGTAAATCAGAAGATGATTCCATATTGTGTAAGGGAAAACACTTTCTTGGTATCAGGATTCAATTTAGCTGTTCTTATTGAAGTCACTATGACTCCAGAAAAACTTACTAACGAGTTCTTAAAGGCTAAGATTGAAGAAGCTAGAGAACAGTTATGCTTAGTAGAAATTGAAAAAAACAACACAGAAGAAAACGATGACGATTTTCTTCTATAAGAAAGAGAGGAAAAGAAAATGATTGTTTGTTTAAGAGTTGACGAAAGATTAATTCATGGACAGGTTGCTATGACTTGGACAAAGGAACTAAAACTTCATGGTTTAGTTGTTGCAAGTGATGAAGCAGCATCAAACGAATTACAGAAGATGTCATTAAAGATGGCAGTGCCAGAAGGTATTAAATGTATTATTAAATCAGTAGAAGGCGTTTCATCAATCTTAGATGATCCTAGATCAGAAAAGATGCGCTTAATGGTTCTTGTGCCAACAGTACGTGATGCTGTTACTTTATGTAAGAAATACAAGAATATTGAAAGGGTTAACTTAGGTAACGCTGGAAAGATGACTTCAGGTGAAAAGATTACTTTAACTAAGGAAGTTATGCTTACAAAAGAAGAATTAGAAGCATTAAAAGAATTAGTTGAATTATATCCAGATACATTTTTCCAGGGTACACCTTCAATGGAAAAGAAACTTGCTACAAACGTATTAAAAAATTTATAAGAGATAGGAGAGAGTTATTATGTTAAACGCATTTTTCGTCGCATTGGCAGTATTCGTAGGCGTTGGAGGACACGAATTATTCGGTATGGTCATGTTAAGTAGACCAATCGTTGTTGCACCTCTTACTGGTTTATTGCTAGGAGATGTTCAGACAGGTTTATTAGTTGGAGCATCTTTAGAATCAATCTTTATGGGAGTTGTCAATGTAGGTATTTCAAGTACTGCTGAGCCAGCTCTAGCTGCAGGTCTTGCTACAGCCTTCACAATTCAGATGGGTGGAAATGTTGGTACTATTATTCCAATCGTATTCCCACTTGCTGTATTAGGTCTTCAGTTCATGAACTTTATTTTCTCATTCGTTATTGGTCCATTCGCACCAAAATTTGAACAGCTAGCTTTAGAAGGTAAAGATAAATCAATCACAGCCCTTCACTTTGGTTTATGGGTATTACACTATGGTTTATATGCTTTAATTCCATTCTTTGCTGTATGGTTAGGATCTGATGTAGTGCAGACAATCTTACAGTCAATTCCTAAGGTAATCATGAATGGTTTAACAGTTGCTGGTAACATGCTTCCTGCTGTAGGTATGGCTATGTTATTACAGATGCTATGGGATAAGAAAATAGGTATTTACTTTATTTTTGGATTTGTTGCAGTCGCTTATTTAAAATTACCATTAATCGCAATCGCAGTATTAGGTGTCGTTATCGCATTTGTAACAGCACAACGTGATATGCAGTTAAAAGATATGATGGCTAAACCAGCTGTCGTAAATACTACAGCTAATGACAGTGAAGAGGAGGACTTTTTCGCATGAAACTAATGAACAACATTGATAAAGAAGAAAAGAAATTAATTAGAAAGATGTTCTGGAGATCAGGCGCTATGTATGCATCTGTTAACCCAGTTACTATGGGTGGTGCTGGTTTCTGTTATGCTATGATTCCATTTATCAACCATTTCTATAAGAATGATGAAAAGAAAAGACGTGAAGCTCTTGCAAGACATGTCTCTTACTTCAGTACTACAGTACCTATGGCATCATTTGTAATGGGTATTGCCGGTTCAATGGAAAAAGAAAACAGTGAAAAACCAGACTTTGATGCCAATGCAATTGGTTCTATTAAAACAAGTTTAATGGGTCCATTAGCCGGTATTGGTGATTCATTGTTCTGGGGTGTATGGAGAGTTGTATGTGCAGGTCTAGCAATTGGTTTTGCTAATGCAGGTAACATTCTTGCTCCAATTATCTTCTTAGTATTATTCAACGTACCAAACTTCTTATGCAGATACTATGGTGCATGTTTAGGATATTCTTTAGGGGCTAAGTATATTGAAAAATTATATGCTAATGGCATGATTGAAATCCTTACAAAGGCAGCTGGTATTGTTGGTTTAATCATGGTAGGTGCTATGACAAGCAATACTGTTATCTTTAAAACAGTTCTTGAATTCAAGATGAAGGGACAGTCGTTAATGAATGTTCAATCAGCTCTTGATAGTATCTTTAAAGGTATCGTTCCATTATTAATGACATTTGGCTGCTATAAGCTATTAAACAAGAAAGTCAACGTTATCGCTATTATCTTTGGTATCGTTGCATTAGGAATCGTTTTATCACTATTAGGTATTTGCTAATAAATACCGCAGGAGGTCGCTTTGAATACAATGAAATGCAATCCGTTCTATATGCTAAGAATCAAGAATGGAATCTATAGTACAGACAACACAATCAGTTATTATTGCAATAAGCTTCCAGATGATACATTCTCATTTGATTCGTCCAATCAAAAAGTTCAAGCCAACATTGATGAATTTGGAACTATTTCCAACCTTACCTTCTTTCATCACAATTACCTTATGGAAAGCAAACCAGGTGTATGGGTAGGAAAAGACTTTGTCCAGGAACATGATCTTTCTGTCTCTATCACATGGAATGGTAAAAGAACTGAATTAAAATCTGATAGTGTAGATGTCGTATCTGATCTTGCAGATAATCTTTTTCCAAGAAGTATTCATCATTTTAACTATGGAACAGTAAGCTTAATTGCTTGTGCACCTATTACTCATGATGGAGAAAGATTAAGTAGTTTGATGTATGCTATTATCGTTGAGAACCAAAGCGATACAGAAGGAGAAGGTGTCTTAGAACTTCCTTCTCTTTATAAAAAGAAATACTCTGATACAAGAAATGTATTAATAGAATGCCGTGAGACACAATCTCACAACTGTATTTCATTTACTTTACCACCTCATTCTCAAAAAGAATTCATGATTGCTTTCACTGATCCTAATGCATATCAGGATACACAGAAGCTGTTTAGTAGAAGTATTGATGAATGGCTCAAAGAAACACGTCAGTATTATAAACAATGCATAGGTACAGTCCATTTTGATGATGACCCAATGGCGGGCTACTTAATTGAAAGAGCTTATCAACAGGCGTCCGGTGCTTTCGCCATGAATGGGTATAATCAAATACTCGGTTCAAATTGGGGCACTTACCCCGTTACTCCTCATATATGGAATAAAGATATGTATTATTCTAGCTTGCCTTATACAATGACCGAACCAGACCTATGTAAAAAAACAATAAAATGGTTTGCCCAATATGGTATCAAATACCCAGGTACTAAATTTAAAGGCGGCATCTTCCATTCATTAAGCAATTCATTATCAGTTATTCTACTTTCTGGTGCGTATTATGATTATTTTGCCGACAAACATTTCTTTTTAGATAACGAAGATCTCTATAAACAGATGAAGGAAATCCTGAATGAAGTCATTACTTCTAGAAATCCAGATGAACCACACTTATACCACAGTATCTGGATTTCAGACGCCTACTCCCTTGGTACATATCATACAGGATCCAATATCTGTGTATATCGTGCATGTCGCTCCCTATCAAGACTTGCACTTGAAATCTTTGACGAAAAGGAATATGCAATTGAATTAGAAAATGAAGCCCAGGCAATCAAGAATGATATAGAGAAATATATGACTGTAGAATCAAATGGTCATCGTATTTTTCTAGAAGGTATTGCCTCACTTGATCTAGATGCTAAAGAACATATGTCTGATGAATGCTATCGTAAAGAGATGCTTGATCAAGGACTTCAGTTTTTAACTGATGTGGATCATGACGGTACTATCACGTTAAGAATGCATGATGGTGAAGAATCAGACACTACATTATTGAAATATTATGGCTATGAGACAGGAGACAGAACAACTCACTATGGACAATTCAGTTCAAGTGATGAGAATCCTACTTATAGTAAACTGAGCAGAGGGATTAAATGGGGTAACCAGTCAGGTGCAACATTCCCAGGATATATTTCAATATTGAATGGTGCAGATAATGTAGAAAATTGGAGTGGAGAAAACGGCAGATTTAAAGAATTAGAAAGACTGGCTGATTTAGATGGCAGCTGGTGGTGGTGGCCTTATAAAGTAGGGGCATCTACTGGAGATGTCACACGAATGAACAGTTGTGGTAAATGTGGATGGGCCTCAGGTATCTTCTATATCTTGTTCATTACAGAATTCTTAGGAATCAACTATGATGCACCAAATAAACACTTAACTATTCATCCTAAAGAATTTATTGGAAACTTCTTCTGGGAGGATTTCCATATTGGTGAATCAAGATTTGATATCAAGGTAACTGATCAGCACATTCACATTACCAATAAAAATAATTATTCAATTACTGTCAATCAACATGCAGTAAAGGAAGGAGAAGATTATGAACTTACTAAGTAATATCATGACTTATAAAGGAGAACGTTCTAGAGCTGTATCACCAGAAAACCCAACTGGTGAAAAAGGCAAAGCGTGTATGGAAGCAAGTGCTCTAGGTCCATCAAGAAAAGGACGTGGAAGCATTAAATTACCTATGGGTGAAGAAACAGTGATTGCGGATATAAAAGGTCCAGGTATTATTAGACATATGTGGATGACAATCCGTGAAAATACTGAAAAAGGCAGCTTTGTCATGAGAGATGCTGTCTTAAGAATCTATTGGGATGGTAGTGATACACCTGCAGTAGAAGCCCCTATTGGTGATTTCTTCTGTAATGGTTTTGGTGAAAGATGTGACGTTGCTTCTTTACCAATCGTTGTGAATCCTACTGGAGGAATGAACAGCTATTTTGAAATGCCATTCGCAAAAAGAGCAGTCATTACAATGACAAATGAACATCCAAAAGATATAACATCATTCTTCTATACAATTAATTATGCTGAAGTTGATGCTTTACCTGAAAATTGTTTATATTTCCATGCTTATTGGCGCAGAGAACGTCAGACTGAACTTGCAAAAGACTATGTTATTTTAGATGATGTGAAAGGTAAAGGCTACTATGTAGGTACTTACCTTGGTTTAACTGCACTTGAAAGATATTGGTGGGGTGAAGGAGAATTTAAGTTCTATCTTGATGGTGATGAAGACTATCCAACAGTTTCATCAACAGGTTCAGAAGACTACTTTGGTGGTGCCTGGGCATTCCATCAGAAAGATGAATTAGGAAGACCTTCAGTTAAACCATATTCTAACTTATTCTTAGGTTATCCATTCTATTCAACAAAGGATAAGACAAGAGAAAGATTTGAAACAGGTAAGTTGAATGCTGTTCATGCTTTTGGTGATGACAGTCTTCCTCGCCATGGCTTATACAGATTCCATATTTTAGATCCAATTGCCTTTGATGAAGATATCAAAGTCACATTACAGCAGATTGGTAACGATGATCTTTCATTATATGAAAGACAGGATGATGTTTGTACAGTCGCTTATTGGTATTGTGATCATAAAGAAGGATTCGATAAAGAATTCCCAAATAGAAGAGCAAGACTCCCAAGATAGTCAGACAGGAAGATATCCCTATATCTTCCTTTTCATGCGTGTTGGCATTAAATTGTTTTCTAACAGCTTTCAAGTTATAATTAATTAAGAGCAAGGAGGTATCATGATGGATGTAAAAGATAAGGTTTATATATCACTTCAAGAATGCTTAAATGAGTCTGAAAAGATTCCTACATCTCAGATTGCAGACAATCTACATTTAAGCAGACAGATTGTGACACATTATTTAAATCAGCTTTTTGATGAGGAAAAAGTAAAGAAAACAGATACAAGACCGACTTACTGGTATATTGAAAAAGAAGAACAGAGTGCATCTGTTGAAGAAGAGTTAGATTCAGAAGTATTTGATTCTATGATTGGTGCAACAGGAAGTCATAAGAAAATAGTAGAAATGTGTAAAGCATCTGTTTCTTATCCACCTCATGGTCTTCCGATTCTTATTATTGGTGAAAGTGGTGTAGGTAAAAGCTATATCGCAAAGCTTATCTATAATCATGCATTACAGACAGGGAACATTGATAAAAAAGCACCTTTTGTTGTATTGAACTGTGCAGATTATGCAAATAACCCTGAACTTCTTTCAGCTACATTACTTGGTTATAAGAAAGGAAGCTTTACAGGGGCAGATTCTGATAAGACAGGGTTACTTCAGGAAGCAGATGGTGGTTATCTTTTCTTAGATGAAGTACATCGTTTATCATTTGAAAATCAGGAAAAGTTATTTGTATTTATGGATACAGGTAAATATCGACCTCTTGGTGATTCTAAATGGAGACATTCAAATGTGAGATTCATATTTGCGACAACAGAAAACCCACAAGAAGTCTTATTAGAAACATTCAGAAGAAGAATTACATTACAGATTAGTATTCCTAACATTACTGAACGTCCTTTACAGGAACGCATAGAACTCATAGAAACATTCTATAAAGAAGAAGCAGAAAAGATTAAAAAGAACCTCACTATTTCTAGTGGTGCTGTTAAGATGCTTTGTTTCTCTAAGTTTCCTGGTAATATTGGGAGATTAAGAAATTTAATTCAGGTTAGCTGTGCAGAAGCTTATTTCAAACATGGTAAAGAAGACAATCTTCTTATTTCTGAAGCAGAGCTTATTCATGCAGGGGGAGATTTACCTGTCAATACAACAGAATTTCAGACTGAACGTAATATGGAAATATCCATTATATGGAATCAGCCCAAAGAGTATATTCATCAGGAGTATTATGATGAATATCATATTGAAATCATCAATCTCTTTCATAAGATAGAGACTGCATCATGGAGCCAGATTGACCAGCTTTATTTGAATTTCCGCGCAATTTTAAGAAAGATTAGTCCTACGCATAACAACTTAACAGAACAGCGTTTCTTTACACAGATTTGTAAAGATATATTGATTCGATATGGTGTAAAGATGAATGATTCTTGTGGTAAAGAATTATATATTCTTTATACAACATTTAATCAAATGCGAATTGATAAGGAACAGGAATGGAAACTTAAAGCATATTTTGAACAATCATGCCCTAGAGCTTTCTATGTTGCAAATCGCATCATTATTGAATTAAAGAAGTATGAATTACAATTAGAAGATAATCTTGCTTTCTTATTTGCGCTAGCTATTCATGAATATATCAGTGAATCTCTTGAATTAAATGGGCTCATTGCAGCACATGGTGATACAACAGCATCTAGTATTGCAAAGGTTGTTAATCAGGCGTGTGGTACCTTTATTATGGAAGGTATTGATATGCCTATGGATACAACACTTGATCAGACTGTAGAAAAAGTACAGAACTATCTCCTGCATTCTGCTAAGGGTAAAGGATTAATCTTACTTGTAGATACAGGATCATTAAGCAGTATGTATTCAAAGATAAAGAATAACTTATCCGGTGATTTATTGATTATTAATAATGTTTCTACTGCTATTTCATTAGATGTTGGTTTAAAGATGCTAGGTCATGGCTCTTTTGAACAAATTGTAGAAAGCACAAAAAAGATTAACAGCTTTGATGTACAGTTCTTTGAAGGATTTTCTAAGAATAAGAATATTCTTATTTCATGTATGTCCGGTGTAGGTATTGCAGAAAAGATACAGGAAATCATGAAGAAGACATTAGGTGACTGTGGCCTTGATTTTGTGACAATGGAATATAAGAAACTTTTAGATTTACTCAATGAAGATGAATCTAAGAATTTTGATCAGACTCTTATGATATTGACAACATCTCCTCTTCATGATGGTATTTCAACACCTTGGCTGAGTGTTTATGATATATTAGATGGCCATGGTGAAGAAAACCTATGGAATGCATTAAGAAGTGTAGTTACACCAGAACAATTTGAAGCATTAAAGAATGAATTTGTAAGATTCTTTACAATCGAAGGTATTGTCAGCAGATTGCAGTTCCTCAATCCTACAGTTGTTATTCAGGATGTAGAAATGATTCTTCATCGTTATCAGGATTACTATAAGATGGAGATGTCAGGGCATATAAGATTGAATCTTTATATGCATATTGCATTTATGTTTGAACGATTAATGACTGCAGATGATACGGATGATGAAGAAGAACCTACAGATTTAGCACAGAAAGAGTTTTATCGTATATCAAAAATTGTTTTCCAGGATGTAGAAAAGAAATATCGTATTCATATAGATAATTATGAATTATCTATATTGTATGAATTGTTGAATAAGGTTATTAAGGAGCCAGTAGGCTTAGATGAAGCTTGAACTTAAACAAGGCCAAAAACATCAAATATATCAGAAACAGATTGAAAAGAATCAGATCTTACAGATGGACGTCCAACAGCTTCTTGCCCACATAGAGAAGATTTCTTTTGAGAATCCATTAATAGATACTGATGATATGATAGAAAGTACTTCTAATATAGGAAAAGAATTTGATATTGATAGTCTTTCAAGAAAATCAGAACAGAGTTTAAAGGAAAACATTCACTGGCAATTAATAAACAAGGATATAGACAATAAAAAATTAGTAGAATCTCTTGTAGAGTTATTAGATGATAATGGATATCTACGTCTCTCGATTCAAGATATTTGTACTTGTCTAAAATGTGATGAGAAAGAGTATATAGAAGCTAAAAATGCATTATCCAAACTAGAACCTCCTGGACTTGGTGCAGCCACTTTAAAGGAATGTCTTCTTCTTCAATTGGAGCGCCTCGAAGAAACAGAAGATATTTACAAGACAAAACAACTTATTGAAGAATGCTTAGAAGATCTTTCAAAAAGTCATTATCATGCTGTTTCTAAGAAACTTGGCATATCCCAAAACAAAGTAAGAGAACTTCTACAAATCATCCTGACATTAAATCCTCGTCCAGCCAGCGGGTTTAGTTCTTCTATTGAAGTCAATTATCCTGTACCAGATATAATAATCAAGGATAATGCTGTACAATTAAATCCAGTGATTTATAAGGATATAAACATCAATACAGGTTACTTGTCTCTTGAAGCAGAAAGTAAAGAAACTAAGAAATATATAGAATCTAAACTAAAACAAGTCTCATGGTTACAACAATGTCTCAGCCAAAGAAAGAATCTCATATATGATATTGCGGTCTTCTTACTAGATTATCAACAAGATTTTTTTATGAATGAAGGGGCTTGCCATCCACTTCTACAAAAAGATTTAGCGATGTTACTTGGAGTACATGAATCTACAATCAGTAGAGCCATTAAGGATAAATATATATATTGTGATAAGGGCTTTATTCTTCTAAGTGATCTCATTCCAAAGGGAACAGAAGATAACTCTGTTGATTCTATTAAAGAAACAATCAAAGAAGTTATCAATAATGAAGATAAAATAAAGCCTTTAAGTGATCAGAAAATTACCACTCTCTTAAAAGATAAAGGTATTGAAATATCTAGAAGAACAGTAGCCAAATATCGTTCAGAATTAAATATTCCAGATGCATCTGGTAGAAAACATATAAAAAAGTAGAACTGTGTGTTCTGCTTTTTTTAGCTATTCAGGATAACAATCGGTAGTTACTCTCTTTTTGATGATTTTCTATTATACTCATAGTATAATAATGATACGAAATAATAAAAATCATATCATAAAGGAGATAAGAACATGAAGCACACTTATTGTACAAACTGCAGAAAAGAAACAACTTACACATTGAAGAAACAGGAAATCAGAAAAGTTATTAAAGATAAGGAATATACTTTCTTGATTACTGTTGCAGTATGTAATGAATGTGGTGAAGAAATATCTCTACCTGGTTTACTAGATTTAAATATTAAAGAAATAGATTCACAGTATAGAGAAAAGGAAAATCTAATTACTATTGAAAATATCAACAAATTATTAAAGATATATGATATTGGGAAAGGACCTCTCGCATTAGTTCTTGGTTTTGGTGAAGTGACTATTAAAAGATATCTAGATGGGCAGGTGCCTTCTCTTGAGTATTCCAATATCATGAAAAAAGCTTTACTTTCTCCTGATTATTTCTATAAGAAATTAGAGGAAAATAAAAATAAGATTACTCCAGCTTCTTATAAGAAATCACAAGAAGCAGTGAGTAATCTACAAGAATTATTTGTATTATCAGATAAGATGAGACAGGTCATTGCATATTTATTTAAAGGATTAAATGAAGTTACACCATTAATGCTGCAAAAACTTCTTTATTTAATTCAGGGAACCTCTTATGCCTTATATGATCATACTGTGTTTACAGAACATTCACAGGCATGGGTTCATGGACCTGTCTATCCTGATGTTTATCATTTATTCAAGCAGTTCAGTTTTAATCCTATTGATGATGATCGATTTGTACTCTTTGAAGAATTAGAGAATACACTAAGTGAAGAAGAATGTCATGTGATTGATTTAGTTATTCATACATATGGTCTCTATAGCGCTAAAGTATTAGAAACAATCACTCATACACAGGATCCTTGGATATCAGCTAGAAAAGGATATGAAGGAACTATTCCTTCTCATGAACCTATTATAGAAAAAAATATAAGAAATTATTTCCAGACATTACATAAACAATATGACTTCTCTCACAGAGAAGGAATCAATCACTATATTCATAATATAATCATGTAATGACTATGTATCACTTATTATATTCTTTATTCTGTGAATAACTAGAAATCTATCATACAGATCTTAATAGAAACATACCAAGGGTCATAATTCTCTTTATAACATGAATACACTCTTGCATGAATTATCTTACCTGCATCCATTAATCTACAAAAAATATCATTATCCCTCTTAGGAATATATCCAAGTTTTTCACCATCCATTGTAAGTACCTTAATCGCATTACTATCATATTTATTATCTGCTTCTCTTTTTAATAGAAGAGGGTCATTTTTCTCTAGTTTTTTAAATACATCTTGGTTATCGCAATAACGTGTTCCTGCAATATCAGTAAAAGACAAAAAGATTTCATTCATTAAAGGCATAACCACATTCTCTATCCCATTCATTTCTACTGCTTCTAAAATCATATCTTTCATATTATCCATAAATGCTTCCTCCTAACATGCATGCATAACTTTTTCATAACAGGAATATTGTTTATCTAAGTTATATTTATATAATTTGTATATCATGATTTTCTTTTCTAGATACTCTTTTGTTATTTTAGGATTTCTATTTTCAATAGACTCTATTTCTTTCTTGAGTCTTTCTATTTGTGCTGAGAGGTAGGTATTATCTAAGTTTTTTCTAATGGATTGTTTATCATAATCCACCAACATTTCTATATCTATTAAATCATTTAAATTATTATATCTATATGATTCAACTGCCCGCTCCCATAATGAATGTTGCGGATTAATTCTTTTAATAATTCTCTTGAATATCTTCTTTGCCTGCTTCATATCTTCATCACTTAGATGCTGTTTCATTATTTTCTTATGAGTTCTTAGTTCCTCTAATTCATGCATATAATCTTCCTTCACAGCATCCATATAGCCTTCTAACTCTTCTTCGTATATCTTGATATGATGATTCTTACATCTCTGACAATAAGCTATTCTTTTCTTAAGGAAGATACACTCAACCATTAAGCCATAATATTCTTTATACAACTCTTTATACATTTGATAATAATTCTTTTTGTTCTCTTCAGTTTGATTCTTTAATTCATCACGTTTGATGATTAAACTTCTATAGAGATTGATGAAGTAGTTTGTTGTAGTAGACATAACGCTCTCCTCCTTAACTACATCATACAACTTTTATCAAAAAAATGTTTTGAGTAAGGCTCTCATAAAGTCTATTTAAAGGCGTTCAAATATTTTTCTGCGTAATGACTATGTATCACATATTAACTATCTTACTATGTGCACAAAAAAGACAGAGATTAACTCTCTGCCTACAATACTTTATTAATTGCTTCACTCACACTACTTACCACATCATTGACTTCTTTCTTTAAACTATCAGGAGAACTATGGAAAGTAAAACTATAATCACTTGCCTTAAACAAAGGTAAATCATTATAGGAATCACCAATACCAAGCATCTTATCCGCATTAAAATGTTTCTTAATAGCCTTTACACCTGTACCTTTAGAAATACCCTTTGATACAATATCAATTACATTTGTATTCTGATAACCAGATACCATAGGGTATCTATCATGCACATCTGATACAAATGTTGCTGCTTCTTCATTGGTATCAAACACTAAAGAAATACTATAGAACTTTGAATCCTTGATTTCTTCAAAATCCTTAATCATAGTAAAAGTAGAAAAATCAATAAAATCAGTAAAATAGAAATGAGATTCACTTTCTGTTTGTACAATAATGTTAGAGTAGTCTCTATAATGATTATATATATCCCTCACAAGTTCTTTATCTAAAAGGTGTTCCTCAATCACATGTTTATCCTTATCTAATAATAGTGCACCTGTACACATAATATAGAAATCAAAAGGAATACCCTCTACATCATATAAACAGCTCAGTGGTCTTCCTGTACAAACACCAAATAGATTCTCTTTTTGAAAAGCTGCAATGGCCTCTCTATCTGTTTCTGTTACTTTTTTATTATGAACTAAAGTACCATCTAAATCAGTCGCAAATACCTTCATTCTTATATCCTCCTAGTACATCTATAATCAATTGATGATCTTCATCATGGGCAAGTCCTGATACAATCACACACCCACGTAACTCATCTTTTATAAAAAGTGGAAAACCTCCACCACATATCGCGATAGTAGAATCATTCTCATCATATACATGTCTTTCTTCTTGATCTAGAAACACATAATAAGTGCTATGTTGATACCTTTCCACTGCATTCTGCTTTCTATCTAACCATTCCACACCCTTTTTTCCAGGCATCAAATACTGGAACACAATATCTCCATCTAATACGATTCTAATACGTACTGGTTTACTTGTTTTCTTTACTATTTCATTCCCAATGCAATACGCATCTTCTGCATCAAAATGATCAAAATTTAATTCTTCCTCTAACTTTAATACATCTTCTTTATTCATGTTCATCACCTAATTCATTTCTATCATAAATTATCTTACAATGAAACGGTTTACATATGTATAGAAACAAACGTTCTTTTATTCTTACTTATTGATAGAATTGATTGAACTAAAAGTTCAATCATTCACCTGATGATAAATAATCGCATAAAGATTACTTAAGACATACTGAAAAGCTAATTGTGAATAGAATGTACTAATTCTATTCTCTTTCTCACAATCAGGAATCATAATTAAATCATCACAATAAGCCATTAATGAATTCTTCTTATTCGCAGTAATAAGTCCAATTCTCACATGATTCTTGCTCAATGTCTGTACACACTCTAGAAGTCTTTCTTGCCCTCTATAACTAATAATAAGTGCATAATCATCCTTGTTCATACGTTTAGAAATATGTCTCTCTTCTCCAAACTGTGTCGCAAGAGTAGGGAATATATTTACTTTTACAAGCTTATTCGTAAAATTAATCACTGTAGTCTGTGTATCCCCATAACTAAACAAAAAGATACGTTTCTTATGAATAATCTCATCTGCCATAGACTTGAGCACATTTATGTCTAGACTAGAATACACCTGTTTAATACTCTCCTGATACAAAGAAAACATATTCTTCATAATCTCTTCAGTTGTTTCATTAAATTGAAAAGGTGTCGTATAATCCACACTCTCTACAATATACTTATTCGCTTCTCTTTCTTTAATTAAATCTACCTTTAAAGCCTTATATCCACTATAACCTGCTTTACGGCATAATCTAATAATAGTTGCATTAGACGTATAAGTTTTTTTCGCTAAATCATTAATAGACAACTCTTCTAATAAATCTAAGTGATTCATTAAATAATTAATTACTTCTTTTTCAGTCTCTGTATATTTATTTTCTTGTGATATATCTAGTATCATGGGCTTCACCTCTCTTTCTATTTTAAGTGAATTTTCTTTGATTAAAAGAGTAAACGATAACATATCTTTTATTCTTTTTCTATGATATCATGTATTAATCTTTTAGGGGGGAATAACATGAATCAGACACAAGATTTCACTAAGGGAGTCATCTGGAAACAGTTGCTTTTTTTCTTTTTTCCTATTCTTATAGGAAGTTTCTTTCAACAGTTATATAACACTGTTGATACAATCATTGTTGGACAAGCAGTAGGCACAAGCGCACTTGCTGCAGTCGGTTCAACAGGAAACTTAACGAGTTTAATCGTTAACTTCTATGTAGGCTTATCTACAGGTGCTTCCGTAGTCATCGCCCAATACTATGGTGCACAAAACAATAAGAAAATTCATCAGGCAGTGCATACTTCTTATAGTCTTGCAATTGTCAGTGGCATACTCATGATGCTTTTTGGCTTATTCTTCTCATATCAGTGTTTAGATGCTATTGGTACACCACATGATATATTGAATGATGCCACTCTCTATATGCAGCTTTACTTCTTATGTATGATTCCAGGGGCAATCTACAACATCGGTGCAGGAATCTTAAGAGCAGTAGGGGACAGTAAAAGACCACTCTATTACTTAATTGTATGTAGTATTGTGAATGTTGTATTTGACTTTATCTTTGTAGTCATTTTCCATCAAGGTATTGCTGGGGCAGCTATCGCAACAGTCATTGCCCAGTTTGTCTGTGCCATACTTGTTACTATTCAATTAATGCGTACAAATGAAGTCTACAAGCTTACATTATCAAAGATGAAATTTCATCTTCCTGTACTAAAGAAGATTATTATGATTGGTGCGCCTGCTGGTATCCAATCTACAATGTATAGTATCTCAAACATTGTCTTACAGAGTCATATCAATGCTTTTGGTACACAGACAATTGCTTCATGGTCAGTTTATGTAAAAATAGATGCCCTGTTCTGGATGATGATTGCGGCCATTGGTGCAGCTATCACAACATTTAGTGGACAGAACTATGGAGCTCATCTTCATGATCGTATCAAAAAGGGTACAAGAACTGCCCTTGCTATGGCTTTCATTATGACTATTTCAATCAGTACTATACTCTGCTTAACAGGTAGTTATATCACAAGATTATTCTCATCAGATCCCCATATTATTGAAGAATGCTATAGCTTGATGCTGTTCTTAATGCCATTCTATTTCTTATATTGTTGTGTTGAAATATTCTCAGGTACTATGAGAGGATGTGGGGAATCAATTAAACCAATGATATTAGTATGCTTAGGTATATGTGTACTACGTATTGCCTGGCTCACATTCATTTCACCGCACTATCCAACTATTAAAGGTGTTGTTGTCTCTTATCCAGTCACTTGGTTTACGACCTCACTACTCTTTATTATTTACTATAAACACTTTAAAAAGCATCATTTTGACGCTAATTAGGAAACAAAGTTCAACTTTGTTTCTTTTTTAATACAATTTTAATAATATATTTTCATTGTGATAAAATATCTTTGACATATATTAAGAATTGGTGTAATTTATAAACATAAAAGAAAAGGGGGATTCATGTGAAAGGATTTTTTGAAAATTTAGGTTTTTTTGCCAGTCGATTCAATCAGGCTATAGTGATTACGATTGAATTATCAATTATATCATTAGTAGCTGCGACTATTATTGGAATCATTGTTGGATTAGTCAATACTTCAAAAAGTAAGTCAGTGATCATGAAGATATTAAAGGCAATCGCCAACCTTTATATTTATATCATTCGTGGTACACCAATGCTTGTACAAATATTGATTATATATTTTGGCTTGGGACAGATGTTAAGACCTACAGGATTTAGATGGTTAAATATTGGGGGTACTTTTACTGCTGGTACTGTTGCTCTATCACTTAATGCCGGTGCTTATATGGCAGAGATCGTCAGAGGTGGTATTGAAGCAGTAGACAAAGGACAGGTTGAAGCAGCTAGATCTCTTGGCTTAACTTATGGTAAAACAATGAAGAAGATTGTCTTACCACAGGCTTTAAGAACGATGTTACCTTCAATCATCAACCAGTTCATTATTTCTATTAAGGATACTTCATTATTATCTGTTATTGGTCTAACAGAATTGACTAACGTTGGTAAAACAATTGCCGCAACGCAGTCAGCTCATATGATGGTCATTTATTGTTTTATGGCTTGTTATTATTTATTTATCTGTACAGTACTTGCACAGGTATCAAAAGTTGTAGAAAAGAGGTTATCTTATGGCAAATAAAAAAGTCTCTGTCAAAAACCTAAAGAAGAACTTTGGCTCTTTAGAGGTTTTAAAAGATATTTCTTTATATATTAATGAAGGTGAAGTTATCTGTTTAATTGGTCCTTCAGGATCAGGAAAATCAACATTCTTAAGATGTTTAAACCGTCTTGAAGATATTACAAGTGGTAGTGTCATCGTTGATGGAGAAGATATCACAGATCCTAAACTTGATATTAATAAGAAGAGAGAAAACATTGGAATGGTATTCCAGCACTTCAATCTTTTCCCACATATGACAGTAAAAGAAAACATTATGCTTGCACCTGTTGAACTCAAGAAGATGACAAGTGCAGAAGCAGAAGAAACAGCTTATCAGTTATTAGATAGAGTTGGTTTAAAGGATAAAGCAGACAGCTATCCAGCACAGTTATCTGGTGGTCAGAAACAAAGAGTTGCTATTGCAAGGGCCCTCGCAATGAAGCCTGATATTATGCTTTTTGATGAACCAACAAGTGCTCTCGATCCAGAAATGGTTGGAGAAGTATTAGCTGTTATGAAAGATCTTGCAAGTCAGGGTATGACAATGGTTGTTGTCACTCATGAAATGGGTTTTGCGAGAGAAGTAGGTACTAAAGTTATATTCATGGATGGTGGATATATTGTAGAACAGGGTAATCCATATGATGTCATCAATCATCCACAGCAACAAAGAACAATAGATTTCTTAAACAAAGTATTATAAGGTATCAACACATAAGTGTAGATATATAGGTAGAGTCAAAAGTTTATGAAAAACTTGATGAATGACAGATTTCAGGGCTCGATGAACGATGCGATATCATTCAT
>NZ_JBEHVX010000038.1:0-19037 GCF_040227455.1 Catenibacterium sp. RTP21428st1_D7_RTP21428_210409
TAAACCAAGACAAATGCCTATAAAATCAATAAATTCTAGAAAATTTAACTATTTATTGACATTTAATAGTTTGTCTTTAGGAGTATTCTATTATTAGAATGAGTGATTATCAAGAGAAGAAAAACACTATTGTGTTCATAATATGTAGATGTATAATCAAGTCAGGAGGTATAGGTTTATGTGTTATCTAGTCGCAAAGAGGATAAATAAAACTGGATGTATTGCATTACAGACAGAACCTGGAGAAGAAATGGCAAAGTTTGCGGATGAAATACAAGAAAGACTTGGGTATGACATAGAGATTATTACTATCAGTAGACCTACTGCATATGGAGAGTATGAACCTTATCGTTTTGTAAGTAGTTATGAAGAGTTTGAAAAAGAGTCAAGTCTACTTTAAAAGGAATCCTTAGTGTTTAGGATTCCTTTTATGCTCTATAAAGTAACTTGTAATTTGCTATTCGATATTTTTATGCATTACCTTTGCATTTTTATGACTTGAGCCTCTTAATAAGCTTGAAACAATAGGCTCCCATTTACACCTATACTACGTGATAAATAAAATATAGGAAACCCCTAGTTATTTTGAATTACCTAAGATATCAAATGTATTCTTGCCTTTTCTATTAAACTCACTTATCCACTTTCTTCAACCACTCTATTGATATCGGAATATTAGCCTGCCGTTTCTTCATAATATCTATCTGCTATATATTCCGCTGACTCTGCCCACAGACCATTTTCTGTTTCCTGCAACGTCTTATATGTTTCTGATTTATAGAAACGTAATACAGCTTCTTCAAAACTAATTTGAAAATGTTCCTGTAATAATTTCACTACATCTCTGATCTGTATACATACATTCATCGTAATGTCTTTTCCATTAAAACTATATATTTTTTCTGGCATAAGAAATCCTCCTAACCGGTTTTAGATATTCTAAGACTTTTTCTGTATGATTGAAAAAAATACCTAACTCCTTTACTCTCCACAATCGTCATTTACCAAATTATACTCCACAATTATTCTATCCACAACTTCTGTCGACGAATTGTTATTAACAAATACACGATTGTGTATCCCTATCTTAGCATTAACCATTCCGTACCAATCTAGATCTGCTTGAATTTCTTTCATATAATAATCTTTATTCGCATTTTTGTAATTATCATCAGTATAAATCTCGTCATTTTCATCACTAAATACAAGCCTCGAAAAAATATTCTCTGGAGTATCGTACAGCTCAATCAGTAAATTATCATCTGATATAATGCTTGTTCTAAAGTTTTCAATATAAGAAATGGGTGAAATTGCAAAGACAACATCTTCTTCCATTTTAATAATCTTCTTGATAATACTTCCTCGTTTCTGATCTCTCCACCGTAAATTCTCAGTGTTAAAAAATTCCTCAAGAGATATTTTCAAGCGGTTTTTCACTTCTTCATCTAAATCGACAAACTTAATATCTAATCGTTCAGCAAGTAATTTACCCACAGTTGTTTTTCCAACATTAGAAACTCCAAATAAACATATCTTCATTCCTCTGTCCCCCTTTACTGATATTATGCCTTTTATTAATAAAGCGTTCAATACTATTATCTCATTCTAATAGCAATAATATATTTTCCTAGCCTTAAGAAGAAAAAAGAGCGGTTTAATAATCCGCTCTAGTGTATAGTTTATTTGTCTTGAGAATGTCTTTCACCAATCTGGAATTCTTCATTATGATCAAACATATATCTTACAGAGATAGGTGTGTCTCCTGTTAATTCAGTAAAGTCTTTTGTATGAATATCCATTTTACCTTCTCTAATAGCCTGTGCAAATGTAACCATACCATCTGAAGAGAATGGTGCTTCTGAATCCTTTAGGAATACACCATCAGTTGTTCTAGGGACACCCATTGCATCCCAGATCTGATAGTTTTCTTCATCAGTGACATTTACAAATGGTACATGGTTTCCTGTACTTACATCACCAATAGCACAGAATGTTGAAATAGTCATTAGTTCTAATCCATTAATATTCCATACTTTATGGTGGAATTCATTTGATCTATGTAATGCATAAGCTAATGCTTTAGCACAGTCTTTACGAGAAATATAAGCCATTAGACCATCACCTTGTGAATTAGTAAGTGGTGCATTCATATGAGCATAAGTAAAGTAGTTAGTAACCATTGCTTCAGCATATTGAGAGTTTCTCATGAACTGATAGTCTAGACCTACTTCCTTAATATATTTTTCAGTATAGATATGGTCTTTCCTTTCTACTGATGGGTTTGTTTCATCATCAGCATTAACTAAAGAAGTATAGATAATCTGTTTAACACCTGCTGCTTTAGCTGCATCTACAGCATTCTTATGTGCATTCTGTCTTTTAACACCAACAAATGGCATAGAGATTAACGCGAGAGCATCAGCCCCTTTAAATGCTTCAACTAATCCATCAGGATTATTAAAGTTAGTTACGTGTGTTTCTACACCCTTTTCAGCATATTTCTTAAGTGATTCTTCGTTATAACCACAAAAGATTAAGTTTTCTACTGGTTCTAATGTAAGTAATACGTCAGCAGCTAATTGACCTAAGTTTCCATCAACACCAGTTAACAATAATTTACCCATTTATTTATCCTCCTGTTTTCTATATGTATCATGATAATACTTTTAGAATTTGTTTATAAGTGAGTTACAGATTTAGAAAATGATTTTTAGCTTTTCTAAGCCTTATAGGATGATACAGGTATTAACATCCTCATCGTATAATAACTAACCTTGAGAAGAAAAAAAGAGCGGTTTAATCCGCTCTTATGCATCAAGTGTGTCCTTGTATTCTAAATATTCATCAAATGTTGATAGACGGTCAATTGTACCTTCTGCAGTAAATTCGATAATTCTATTCGCAATTGTCTGAACAAACTGGTGGTCATGACAAGTAAATAGAATGTTTTCTGGGAAACGCATTAAACCTTGGTTTAATGCCTGGATAGATTCTAGATCAAGGTGGTTTGTAGGTTCATCAAAGATTAATACGTTTGCATCATGCATCATCATTTTCGCAAGCATACATCTTACCTTTTCTCCTCCTGATAAAACATTCGCTTTCTTTAATGCTTCATCACCAGAGAACAACATTCTACCTAACCATCCTCTTAATTCCTGTTCATACATACTACCATCAGTAAACTGTCTTAACCAGTCTAATAAAGATAATTCACAATCATTAAAGAATGCTGAATTATCTTTAGGGAAGTATGACTGAGTAGTCGTAATACCCCATTTATAAGAACCTTCAAAGTCTTTATCTTCTCCCATGATGATCTTAAAGAATGCTTCTGTTGCTTTATCGTCTCCTACAAAAGCAACCTTTTCATTTGGAAGAATAGAGAAAGAAACATTATTAATAAGAGTTTCTCCATCTACTACCTTAGTAAGGTTTTCTACATTTAATACAATGTTTCCTACTTCTCTACCTGGTTTGAAACCAATGAATGGATATCTTCTTAGTGATGGTTTCATATCTGCCATTTCTAAGTTATCTAATAGTTTCTTACGAGAAGTAGCCTGTTTTGCTTTAGAAGCATTGGCACTGAAACGTGCAATGAATTCTTCTAATTCTTTCTTTTTAGCTTCTGCTTTCTTATTCTGGTCTTTCATCTGCTGGATCTGCATCTGAGAATATTCATACCAGAAGTCATAGTTACCTACATATAGCTGAATACGGCTGTAATCAATATCAGCAATATGTGTACATACCTTATTTAAGAAATAACGGTCATGTGATACGACAATGACTGTGTTCTTAAAGTTTAATAGGAAGTTCTCTAACCATCTGATACTCTTTAGGTCTAGATGGTTGGTAGGTTCGTCTAGTAAAAGAATATCAGGGTTTCCAAATAAAGCCTGGGCTAATAATACTTTGACTTTCTGGTTACCATCTAAGTCTTTCATATACATATCATGGTATTCTGTTGTAATACCTAAACCATTTAACATGATTTCAGCATCACTTTCAGCATTCCAGCCATCCATGTCTGCGAACTCACCTTCAAGTTCTCCTAGTCTTATACCATCTTCATCATTAAAATCAGCTTTAGCATATAGCTTTTCTTTTTCCTGCATGATTTCAAATAGTCTCTTATTACCCATGATGACTGTTTCTACTACTTTGTTGTCATCATAAGCAAAGTGGTCCTGTTTTAAAACAGATAATCTCTTATTAGGTTCAATAATTACTTCACCTTTGTTTGGTTCTATTTCACCTGATAATATTTTTAAGAATGTGGATTTACCAGCACCATTTGCACCAATAATCCCATAACAATTTCCTTCAGTAAATTTTACTGATACATCTTCAAATAAAGCGCGATCTCCGTATCTGAGTGATACATTATGTGTTGATATCATAGTCTACATTTCCTTTCGTACAGAGATGTATTATGCCATATTTAGTTGATTATGTCTAGTAAAATTGAGATATAGGTGATGGATAGAGATAGTAGTACTATTATATAGAGAATGGAGATACTAAAAAGACTATATATAGTGATTTTAGTACTAAGATTACTATATGTAGTAAATAGAGAGTCTAAGATTACTATATGCATGAGATAGAGGAACTGATAAATATAAGAAAAACCTGATTGTGTAGACAATCAGGACAAGTATTAATTAAATTTGAGTAGTCTTATTTTTATCAAGATCATTAAAAATTTTAACTGAAACTTTTTCTTCCAAATCACAACAGATACTTTTAAGAACTTTATAATTTTTCAAATAAACACAGTTTTGAATACCCATAATCTGCAGGAAACAGTATTTTGGATCTTTGTTTGTTCTTTCTATTGTCTGTTTAAAAGGGTTCCATTAAAAATGTATTTATGGCATACCTGTGTTTTGTGGGTATTCAAAAACACAGTTCGAATATTTAGATTTTGAATTCTTTTCTTTAGAAAAAATTGCCAAAATATTTTTCTTTTCATCAGCATTAGTTTGATTATTATTACGCAAACTTCTTGCATGGAGATCTTTTCCAGTAAATGCTACAACCATTTTATCATTAGTACTCTCTATTGCTAAAGGAAAATCTCGCGTTTTTGTATGTTAGTTAACTAAAACTAGATTCGTTTGAGCATTCGCATAAACAATCTTATTAATTTTCGTTATACGCATAATTTTCTTGCGAATCGTACCAAAGTCATAGCGCTGTTGGTTATTAATGTTATTTTCTGCTATAGTTCCTTTAATGCAATTTTTATAAAAATCCAAATCATTTAAATGGGAACGCACACCAACCAAATGAGCAAAATCTCCCTTATTAAATCTCACTTCATTATATTTGCTATCGTTAGTTACAATCAAAAAATCATAAGGTACTAGAAACTTTTCATAAAGTCTTGCACCTGCAATTATATCTCTAATAATTCTTGTTTTATTCGATTTGCTGAGACTGTGCATAAATATAGTTCTCCTTTAGACAAAAAAAAGCAGGAAATTACCCGCTTAGTATCATAAAAAAATAACAGGTTTTATCCTGGTCGCCAGGCTCATATATCTGTTCGATATATACTCGGACGAGATTGTTTTTAAGACTATCTCTTGTCTACAGTTTATCTCCTAACTGCAAGGCTCATATATCTATTCGATATATACTCGGACGAGGTTATTTTGAATTCTACCTCTTGAATTCGACTTTTTACGGTGCCTGTTCACCGAGAATGTTACCATTCTTTTTTATAGTTGTAATTTTTTATGAGCAAATGAAAATGTTTATTGCTCAGTCTCTAAGCATAGATTACCACAATTCAGTATTTTGTCAATAAAATCAGTGTGTAATTTCAAAATTTCAAAAATAAGTATATAGGGTTTTCTTATATGAAAGAACCGCTTCTTGAATTGTAAGATTAATTTAAAAGTTGATTTATCTGTGAATCAGTTAAGATAGAGTTTAATACTATTTCTTTCTTATCTTTTAGGTAGATGTTTGCTAGAGTTTCATAGATTGTATTAACTGAAACATACTTATAAGTATCTAATTCTATCTTTCCTGATTCATTAATATCAAATTCAACAAATCTATATTTATCTATTCCTGTTTTCAAAGCCAGATCTACAAGTACATGTTCGGGCTTATTGGAAGAAGCTTCAAATGATAACTGTTTTAGATACTTGTTGACTGATATTTCATAATCAAGGACTGTAATTAATGCGACGTATTTTGAATCGTTAAGTTTATTTACATATAGTTTTTCCATTTATAATCCCTCCATTCCAAAATGGAATAGAACAATATATACTATCCATTAATTAAGTTCAAGCCATTTCTAAAAATAATCTTAGCAGTTTATTGCTTCCAATGTTTTCTTGAGTTATATACGTTATTTACCGCTTCAATGTAACAAATAAATGAAGGATGATTATGATCGTTTTGTGTTAAGTATCTATTCTTAATACCCTTATATTGTTCTCTGACTAATTTCCACTTTCCATTACTTTTAATATAATCGACTTTAAATTTAATATTTCTAGAATTTGGAGCCATATTCCAATAGTATTCATTAACAGGCCTTCTAGTAACAAGACCAGCATAAATGCTAGCAGCATATGCAATATTATTAACATTAGTATTACCAGTCTTTTTATGAATTAAACGATAAAAATTTCCATCTTCATCTTCATAAACAATACAAACATCTATTGAAAATAATGTTTTACCTCCTGGAAGATAATGTTTTTTAGTGGTCAATGAGGATTTGGAATCTTCACAATCTCTCCATCCATGTTTTCTAAGAACAATATTAAAAGCTTTTCTAACGCATTCTTTGATATATTTACAATCCCAGTTATCACTTCTGACTATTTTAAGATTATAATCCAAATCTATGGGTTCGTTGGCATTTTGAAGTATTAGATTTCTTGCTCCACTACCGACAAGAGTGACCTCTGCACCTATATCAGATACTTCTTTTAGGGTATGACATAGGTCTTGCATCATATCTCCACAACAGGAACGCATGCTGCTTATTAATTTTTTGTTTGTTACATAATTATACATAATAGTCTCCTTTTCATCCCATGCCGCCCATTTAGCTTTTGCTAAATCGTTGTATTATAGCCTATTATCAGTTTAATATCAATATACTATCTAAAATTGGTAAATGAAAATTGACAGATTGGAATGAGGTTCATTCTAATCTGTCTTCTAGTTTGAGGTTATTTCTTCCAGTTTAATACTCTTACAATATTTTCACCTAGAATTTTATTTTGTATCTCTATATCATCAGTGGCTTTCTTGACTAAATCTATGGATAAAGTGAAATCTCCCCATGGTGCATCTGTACCCATCATAATTTTATTAGGATCAATTTCCTTTAATGCTTTCTTCAATGTGCTTAATTGAACACTTGCTGTATCAATATAAACATTCTTTCTTCGTTTAGCTACTCTAATAGCTGCATCAATCGCATCTGGTTCTCCAATATGTGCCATGATTAATGTAACGTTTGGGAATGTTTCTGCCATTTCATCAAATTTACCAGGCATATTGAACATATCAGATTGGCCATGGACAAGTACTGGTTTATTATACTTTTCACAAATCTTGAACAAAGGATCAACAATTTCATGTCTATCTAAAGCAAAACCATGTCTAACAGGATTGAGTTTTAATCCATATAATTTTAAGTCTCTAAAGCAACGTTCTAATTCTTCTTCTGCCTCCCATTCCCATGGATTAACAACAGCATATCCTATGATTCTATCAGGATACTTCTTTTGCATATCAGCAACATAATCATTATTAATTGTTTCTACCTGGGAAGTAACGACACATGCATCTACACCAGCTTTATCTAGCCATTCGATCATTTCATCAGCAGTGAAGTTAATACCCTTTCTTTTGCCGATATGATTATGAGAATCAATAATCATAATGAGTTCCCTCCGTTCAATAGTTTCATTAAATTCAAGCTGTAAATGTTATTTAATTCGTTTTCATCTTTAACTATAGATTCAATCTTTTTCATTTCTAGTTCCATATCTCCAGTAGGAGTATCAGAACCAAAAATGAGTTGATCCGTTAAATTCTTTTTAACGAGATTTTGGATTCTGATTCCAAACATTGAAGATGTTTCAATATAAATGTTTTTATATTTCTTAGCAACATTGATAGCTGAGGTTGTTTCATACATCTGGCCTCCATGTGCCATAATCAGATTGACTTTTGGAAAAGTCATAGCCATTTCAGCAAACATATTTGGACTAGAATATACATTGGCACCACCAAAGATTAGGATAGGTTTATTATGTTTTTCACATATTTTAAATAAAGGATCTAACAAACTGTGATCATCTAATGCATAAGCATGTTTAACAGGGTGAAGTTTTAATCCATAGATTTCATCAGTTGAAAATGCTTTTTCTAGATCTTCTTCTGATGTAGTAGACCAAGGGTTAATCGTTACAAAGCCAAAGAGTCGATTGGGATATCGTTTTACTGATTCAATAACATAGTCATTATCTATCTGTTCGGAAAAGGAAAATACGACGGCTTTATCAATTCCTGCTTCATCCATACTTTTAATAAAATCATCTACACTAACACTTACACCCTTCTTTTTGCCAATATGATTATGTGCATCTATTTTCATTATTTACATCTCCATTCTCCAGGCTACTACCTGATTAAAGAAAATCATTTCTGCTAAATCTGTGATGTCTGCTAAAATATTAATTTTTATCTTATTATCATATACTTCTACTTTAGTTTTAGATGATGGTGTCAAAACAATTTGTTTTGTGATGTATGATTCACTCATGATCTCATTATATTTTTCTTCTGTATCATCTACTCCAATTAAACACAATAGTTTATTAGGGATTTCAACTAAATGTTCACCGTGTAAATATTCATTTTTTGAATAACATGCTGTCATTAATCCTATTCCTTCTCTTAGTAAGAGAGTAGAATTGATTGTATTAAACTTACTATTAATATTATAAATAAAGTCTACACAAGCAATGTTTTCAAATAGAGTTAATATAGAAGACTTATGCTTTAATAGTTCTTCATCAAAATCATTAAGTTTAATAAGTAATTCGTTATCTGTCTTTAATGAAAAGTGAGCTTCATCAAACAAATACTCCAGTAAATACTTAATAACAATCAAGGTATTCAAATAACTATTATGTGAAATATAGAATTCCTTGCTGGCATTCAGTAGGATACTATTCTTATAGTTAGTATATAAATAACCGTTTAGATTATTAGTAATAGTAATGAGTTCAAAAGAACAATTTCTACTCTTTAATTCCTCAATAGCATCCACAATTTCTTTTGAATTACCTGATTGTGAAATGATCACTAGTAAAGTATGTTCATCTACTAAATGCATATACTTGTTCTTAAATTCTGCTGCTTCGATTGAGAGAGTTAAGATATTACAGTGTTCTAATTGAGCTAATGCATATTGACTTGCATAGAGGGAACTGCCCATTCCTATTAAGAATAACTTAGTTATTCTATTAGTTTTAATACTTTCTTTTATACTGTTAAAAGAATCAAAATCATATTCTTCGCAATATTGGATACATTTTTCAATATCACTGTTTCTATTATTTAATTCGTTCATGAATTGTTTTTTGTCATGATCGAATTTTATCTTTTCTTCTGTATTCATATATTACCTCAAATACTAATCATTTTCTAATTGTTCTTCTTTTAATAGCTGTTTTTCATAGGCTTTTGCGAATGGATACCATACTAAGCCAACAATAATAAATAATACTAACTGCGCTACGACTGCTCTCCAGTCACCACCTGTTGCAAGGTATGGGTATAGTAAAGGTGGAGTTGTCCATGGGACTGAGATATAAGGTGCTGTCATAAGTCCTAGACGAATAAGAACAAATCCATACATCATACCAAATACTGTTGTACCAAATACATATGGTAAGAAGAATGTTGGGTTCATAACAACTGGTAAACCAAATACAACTGGTTCATTAATATTAAAAATACTTGGGATAAGAGACATTCTGCTGACTGATCTTAATCTCTTTGATTTAGAGAAGAGATAAATTAATACTAAAGGTAAAGTAATACCATTACCTGTAGGCATACCGAAGCAGAATACAAAAGGTTCTGTTAATACATGAGTAGGTTTCATACCAGCTGCTACTTGTTCTACGTTTAATGCAATATTAGCGACTAAGAAAGCATACATAACACCTTGCACTGTCATAGAACCACCATGAATTCCTACTGACCAGCATAACATTAAAATCAAACCAACTAATAATACTGCATACCATGTATCAGATAAGATAAGAATAGGACTTAAAATTGATTTTAAGAAACCATTTAAGTCAAAGCCAATAATAATTCTTATAAACCAGAAGAATACAAATAATACTGTCATTGGTAAAATTGATGAAAAGCTTGAAGCAATACCTGCAGGAACACCTGCTGGCATTTTGATACCGATGTTATGCTTATCACAAAAATGCATTACTTCAGCTACAATAATACCAACAACGAATGTAGTAAACATTCCAGAAGCACCAAATCCACCTACTGAAATAGTATTAGTCTTTAAATCTAAAGGTGCGACTGTTAATAAAAAGCAAACTGCACTTACAATACCTACAGTTGTTTTATCTAAATCATAAGTATCGGCTAATTCAGAACCAATACCAAATGCTAAAAATAAACTAATGAAACCAAATGTCATATTTGATAATGTGTTTAATGCATCATTGTAAGGTGCCATTACTTTTGCTAGAGATGCGATAGGCAGATTAGTAAGAATCATAGGGAATGATCCTACAATCAATAATGGGATTAAACGAATCAATGCATTTCTAATTGCAACCATGTATTTGTTGTTACCAAACTTGATTAATGGGGGTGTGAGTTTGCTATCAACAAAGTTGGTCATTTTATCAAGAAAATTATTCATTTGTTCCACTCTCCTCTTATTAAGTAAACTATATTGTTATACTTTAACTATCTTGATTTTATCATTTTCGAATGAGGACATATTAAAATCAGGATTAGAATCAGTAATAATATAGTCAATATCATTATAGTCAGCATATGAATAAAGTGTTTTTATTGAAAACTTAGAATGGTCAGTGACAACAAAAACCGTATTAGCCTGTCTAGCAATTGCTTGTTTTGTTAAGCCCTCTTCTAAATGAGGGAGTGATATGCCATATTCCGTATCAATTCCTTCTGCTCCCATAAAGGCTTTATCAAAATAGAACTTTCTTACAAAATCAATAGTAAGATCACCTATAAAGCCTATAGATTTCTCTCTATACTTTCCTGGTAACATATATAAATCAATATTTTCTGCCATGAATAAAGCATTGACTACTAGAATAGAACTTGTCATTACTGTTACCTTTTTGTTAGATTTAGCAAGTTCTTCAGCTATTTGAGCACATGTTGTTCCACAGTCTATATAGACTACTTCTCCATCATTAATATATTCAATAGCTTTTTGAGCTATACGTATCTTTTCTGCTATCATCTTGTCTTTTTTCAATATATAGCTTTCTTCTGAACCAACACTCTTATTTAAGTATACTGTTCCTTGTGATATCAATATAACGTCTTGGTCTTCAAATTTTTTTAAATCTCTTCTTATAGTCATTACTGAGACATTAAACTTTTTCGCGAGTTCGTCCAATGTCATAGATCCTTCTTTTAATAATTTTAAAATTTCAATCTTTCTTTCGCTAGCGTTCATTTATGTTCCTCCTTCAGTTATAGAATAGCACACAAGAATAACATATTCAACCATTATTTGTGTTATTTTATGTTATTTCTTCACATTGAAGTGCTTATATGTGCATATTTATATAATTTTAGTGTTATTTTGTAACATTAATAACAGTTTATAACATCTTCAATGTTATTATATCACAGATGTTGAGAGGTGGATATAATAGTAGATGAATACTTTTAATAATTGAGTATTCCGTTAATAGAAGACCACTCGCTACAATAGAAAAGTCCAATATAGCTTAAAAAAGCATAAACAATTTTAATTATTGTTATGCTTTCTCTATTATTAATATTTTATTTTAGAGTATTACTCACGTAACGATTTTTCATATAAAATAGTCAGATAAAAACTATTAATGATTCTATCTAGAATTACGTTAGCAATAGATCTTTCCTCTAATGATTATACCAATATTTGACAGCAACCAAGAGGTTAAAATACTTAATGCAAGTATATTGGAATTTTTCTAGCGTAATTTATAGACTTATTTCACCATATTGAATGGACTTTCACCCCTTTAATATCCATTAGTTTTTGCCGTTACCTTTTAATTCTAGCTGTTTATAAAAGTCAACTCCTTTTTTTAATACACCAAAAATTTCACCTTTATTACCCCTAGCTTCAACGAAATGAGCAATTAGTAATTCATTTAATGCATTTTCCCATCTAGTCACTTCTTCTATTTTCTGTGAAGCAATAAATGATCTATCATTAACTTGAATATGTACACCAGATAGGTCCATCGTTTTTAATATAACATCATTATTAGCACAAGCAGTTGATAGTAGTTCAATTGCTTCATCACCAATATTATGATTAATACACTCGTTATTATTTATTTTAGAAATAAATTCATCACGCTTCTTCTCCCATCGAATATCAGAAATAGAAGTTAAGCTAAACTCTTGCACTATAGAATCTTTTAGTTGACCCAACCTTTCCTTAACATCAAGTGAATCTCCATCAAGCTTTATAGCGATTTTTGTAGGATCGATAGCACCTTTCACTTCCTTAAAATCAAAACCAGGAAGTAAAATTGTTGTATATCTTTTCTGTAAAACCCATGTTGCACCCATTTCATTTAAACAAGCAGGACTTTTGTAATAATTATTCGAAAGAACAAAGATAATATGAAGATCATACTCTTGAAATTGTTGTTTCAAGTAATCATAAATATCTTCATCTAACGGAATACCATAACCTGCTATTGAAGAACAAAAAAGTTGATCTCCTCTTATTCCTAAATCTTCTAATAATTCTACAATATCTGAAACATAATCTATATCGAGACTAGAATGACTTATAAATATTTTTGGGCTTTTAATTACTTCTTTGATTTTATCATTATCATTAACCACAGATTTGCTTTCTGTCGGATAATACTTATTAATGTTATTCTTAATAGCTAATAGACTTCCAGTTAACTCATTAAACGACTGTTCATCCTTTGAACCCTTAAACCCTGTATTTAAAATCGATAAAGTATTTCCTATATAATTATCTTTTGTTCGATCATAAACCTCATTAAGTTCAAATAATAATGCTTGTTTCCATTTAGAAAACTGCGGTCTATCTTGAATCTTTTTTATTTTTGTAAAATAAACACTATCGACAACATGGAAATGATCTTTGACCTCATCTATTTGCTTAATTAAATTTAATAAATCATCTTTCATAATCTTAACTCCTCTCAATCAATAACAGTCTACTAACAGTATATCAAAGTATTTCATGCCAAAAAAGAGAAAAAGAAATAGAATATATTATTTAAATACCCATATTCTGCAGATAACGATTCAAAAAAAAATATGGAGCAGAAGTATTCATGATATATCCTATCTGTCTATGACTGACAGTATATGATCTCTGGAAATATTTCTTGAAATGCAAAGAACAGGGTCGCATGATACAGATAAGTATTCCTGCCACTGTTCCTTTAAAAGAATATGATTATAACGCAGAAGTGGAAATCATCAATCCTGTGGCTGATACGGTGACAACTGCTACGTTTCAAGGAGCAGACGTTGACTGGTACATCAAGGCAGATGATATTGTCTTGAAGAACAAACAGGCTGGAAATAACCATGCTCCAAACAATTCGCAGCAGCAAGGAAAGAAGCAAGGAAAGAAATAATACTTCGATTGATTATAGTAAATGAAAAATGTATAATTATCCTTATTACTTATTCAAAAGAGGTGTTCTTATGGAGGAATTTATTCAATGGTGGAGTGTTAATGGTTTTAATGTAGTATCAATCATTTTTTCGGGAATAATTTCACTGATTATTTCTGCTGTATACTATCATAAGGGGAATAGAAATAATCTTCAAATGACAATGCTTTTTCCAATCGTACGTTTTTTAAACGAACAATATACTAGGAAGAATTATTGTTTATTAAATGAATTATCGCAGAATTATTGCAATAGATATTTGTCCAAATCAGAGAGAAGAGTTTTGGCAAATTTAGTATCTGCATATGAGGAAGTCAGTACCTATAATACAGTTAGTGTAAATGCTGATATTATCATGTCATATTTTGAATATCTCCTAAAAACAAATAAAATTGACCCTAAGCCTGTTCCTTGGGTAGTTGATGGCGAAACTGTAAGCTATGATTATCCACCAGACTGGTATCTCTTAAATAGTAATCTGGAAAATGTCTTTAAGCAATACGAACCAGAACTTCAAGCAACAGAATGTACAGAAGCAATAATATCTATTTTATCTCATTATTGTAAAGAGTATTACACAAGTGAGAAATTACCATATTTTGAGGATTATGATTTGGAAACAGTATTAGACAAGTCCAAAATCATGCAAAAATGGAATAATAAATTTGAATCGATGGAAAAAGCAAAAAAAGAATTTCTGGATTTAAAGATTATTAAGCAATTACAAAGTAAATAGCATTTTATGAGCAGTAAATCTATATGGTTTGCTGCTTTTTTCATGGAAGGAGGATTTTATATGCCACAATTCAATAAACATGGGAATCGTATTCGAGCCAGCGACAAATCGCTGGTTTTTCGCTTCTCTGCCGGTTCACTGCTTTTGCTGTTCCTTATTACGTTTATGCTACTGAACCTAAAAACAATCATCACTACTGATTGGAAAGCAATCACACTTTTTCAAGATGGCAGCGTCCATTTTTCGGTCACACCATATAGGATTGTCACAGTTATTATTGCAGCTCTGGTGTATGCAGTTACTGCTATGCTATACCGCAGATTCCAGTATGACAGGGTGAAGCATCTCTTTCACCGTCAAAAGCTGGCTCGCATGATACTTGAGAATGGCTGGTATGAATCAGAACCGACACAGGACAGCAGATTCTTCAAGGATTTACCAGCAACCAGCAAAAAAGAGAAAATCACCTATTTTCCTAAACTGTATTACCGTATGGATAACGGACTGTTGTATATCCGTACAGAAATCACATTAGGGAAATATCAAGACCAGCTCCTGCACTTGGAAAAGAAGCTGGAAACAGGCTTGTACTGTGAGCTGGTTTCAAAAGAGCTAAAGGACAGCTATATTGAATATGTGCTACTCTATGATACGATTGCATACTAGCCCCAGACGACTTCCACAGAGGAAATCAATACAGAAATGGAGGAATGACGACATAAACCATATCTTATTTGACTTCTTCCTGTTCTCACCTGGGGCAGGATTCGGAGTAGTTACTATGTGTCTTATACAGGCAGCAAAAGCCGCAGACAGTGAAATTGAAATGATGGAAAGGAAAAGAAATAATGAATTTCGGACAGAACTTATACAACTGGTTTTTAAGTAACGCACAGAGCTTGGTGCTTATGGCACTCGCTGTTATCGGTGTATATCTCGGTTTCAAGCGTGTGTTTTCCAAACTTATCGACTTTCTGGTGATTGCCTTAATCGCTGTCGGCTTGGTATTCAATGCCGCTGGCGTAAAAGACGTACTATTACAGTTATTTAATAAGATTATCGGAGCCTAATGCTCCTATAGTTCTAAAGTAAAAAACAAAAGATTGTATATCATCTATATTAGTGCTAAAATCATATGCAAATATTGATTTACTGGAGGAATTATTTAGTGGGAATAAACATTGGTGATGGCAACAAGATTGTTAATTCAAATATTGCAGAAAAGATAGAGAATACCAATCTTAAAGAAAAAAAGAGATTTTATGATAATCACCCGTGGATTTGTGGCATTTTGGTTTCTCTTTTTGTGGGTATAATTTTATTATTTTCTTTCTGGCAAAATATTATTACATGGATTGAGGGGTGGTTTTAATGGCTAAAAGTCAAATTATTAAAGACCTTGCAAACGGTAAGGCGGATACACAAACTGCATTGAAACGTACGAAGGTATTATTACAAGATTTAGAAAACGATGATTTGCTTGATTGGGTAAACTATGAAATAGAAGGTTATCCTGATGATGTAGAAATTCCTGATTATAGAGTAATTGGAGGACCACTATATGGAACTTATTTCAAAGGATCATTGGCAAATCATATAATATATAACCATGTTCCTTTACCACTTGGTAATTTGCCCGATGAAATTAAAGAAGATATTTTGACTATTAAAATCAGACAAGGTATCGAAGCATTAAAAGGTGTTATTGCAAAAAGTGAAAAAAATGATAATAGCAGATTGATCAAACAGATTCCTGCTGAATATTATCCATACATAGCACAGGCAAACAATGACCTCGGTATGATTATTACAACAGCTAGTGTTGAGCTTAATATGCCAAAAGTATTAAATATTTTTCCAAAAGTTGAAAGTAAATTGCTTGATATTCTATCATATTTGGAAAAACAATTCGGTAATTTAGATGATTTAGATATTGATATTGAAAGCAAAAGTGAAAAAGAATTGAATAATATTATAAATCATATCCATGTGCTAATATATAATGATAAAAGTGTTACTTTAGGAGATAACAACAAAATCAAAAACAGTAATATTGCTTCTTCCATTAAAGAAGATTAAAAGCACTAAGAATCAACGATTGTAATAAAAAGGCAGCAACTTTATTTAAAATGGACCCTGTAAAAAAGACACAATAAAAAAAGGCGGTTTCTGGAAATACTGAAAAGAGATATCGTATTCATTCAACAGTATTCTGCTCTCAGTTTGATGTTGCAGGATGGCACAGTAGGCTTGGTAGAGGTGCCTTAGCGGATGCACTAATGGAGAGTAAAGTATCAAAATCACAGACAATAAAAATCTTTGGTGATAAGTCAATGAGAAGCATATAAAAACAATCATGGCTGTACTACTATACAGTCAGGATTGTTTGGTGGTCAGGTTCATTGGAATGGTTGGTCAACCCAATCGAAATAAGTGATCAACTAAAGTGGAATAATCAGCTTGGAAATGGTATTAAGAGAAATTTCCTAGTCTATTAGCTGCAGGCACAGTCTCAGATTAAATTTTACGACCATAATTTTTCTGCTCCTTTCATAATATTAGAGACATTGTCTTCAAATAACATGATAGTACAAAAAGATCACCCATGAGGTGGTGCAGTTGTGTATATTCTGATTTTTTAGGCTAGTGGTGCAGTTACCGAGATAGGTGGTTCGCTTTATGCGAATGGTGGTGCTGTTCCTTGCGAATAATCACTAACAGTCCACCACCTCTCAGTAACGTTCATTCATTCTTTCTTGTTTAACTATTATTCCAATATCCTTTATTATTTCAAACTCATTATAGCAGCAATATGTTCTGGAACATCAATTAAACCTAAACGATAAAAGATAGGATAAATATAAGAAATACCACGTATATCACCTATTTCTTTAGGTCTACTTATAATATTACCTTTTAGATTTAATGCTTTCTCTAATGCTATTACAATTGAACTCCAAGTAAGACTTTTACTCTTATCTCTACGATTAATTAATAGTTCTTTGTTAAGTTCTCCATTTCTTCCTACCTTTATAGTATAAGAAAAAGGTAAACCAGAATATGTATAAAATGGATAGTTTTGGTATGCAATAATAGCATTCCATAAGAGATCAGGATTCACTTCTTTCTGTAATTTCTCTACAGCTTCTTTACGTTCTCTATTTACTTTTATACTGTTCATTTCTGGTATAGCCATTATTTACCTTCCCCCTTAATCTTTATATCTTCAATATAATCATGTAATAAATAATATTGTTTCTGTTTCAATCCATTTTATATGATTATTAAAAAGACGGCAATAAAAGAACAAGATTATACGTAAGCCTTCAATTGATATTGCATGATATCAATCTAAAACATAATATACAGTATCAGTAATATATAATAAAAAAATTATGTCTAATTAGCTTCAATTGTCTCAATATGAATATTACGGAGTGGCAAGGCCACTCCATACGGTAAAATAAGTCCATACGTTACGCTAGAAAAGTCCAGTGAATCCGTCAAACAAGTTCACCATATTTAATATGAAGATTTACACCTCTTGGTTGTAAAATGGATTTGATAAGTAATAAATACTTATCAAAACTTGCAACTAGGAGGTGTTTTTATATGCGAGATGTTAAGAAGATTTTGGAAATGAGACCTCAAAATTTCAGTCAGCGAAAGATAGCTGAAGCACTTAAGGTATCAAGAGATACAGTAAGAAAAGTATCTAAAGCGGCTGATGAAAATAATATTTGTGGGTCCATGATCCAGAATCAGAATGAAATGGAAGTACAGAAACTATTGTTTGGAAAGGAGACTAAACTTAATCTGATTATTAAGCAACCTGATTATCAGTATATTCATAAAGAACTGTTAAGACCAGGGACAAACATTAGATTATTATGGGAAGAATATGCAGAAGATTGCAGAAACAGTAACTTCCCACTCTATCAGTACAGTTACTTCTGCGAAAAGTATCGTGATTATGTAAAGAAAAACAATCTTACAATGCATATCACACATAAGCCAGGGGATAAATTAATGGTGTACTGGTTATGTAAAGATTCTCATAACCAGTCTACTTCAGTACGAATACCTGGCTTATGCTGGATATGGTTGGTATAGTTGTGATTCTGAACATGTTCTGTGTATCCTCTGCAGAACTTTGAATAACTCACGGGATACTTCCCATCATTTATCTTGATACAGTATTCATTCCACAACAGCTTCAGAGTGACTCCAGGTTTAGATAATTCATTATGAATATATTCATAATCTGTTATGAAATGACGATTGTCAAGTGGAAATAACACATTTCTTTGATTTTCGTTTTTCGTTTTCCGTTTTTT
>NZ_JBEHVX010000039.1:0-18919 GCF_040227455.1 Catenibacterium sp. RTP21428st1_D7_RTP21428_210409
TCTTCAATGATATCTGACTCAAGTACTTCTTTCATGATTGCTTGTGCAGACTTTCCAAACGGATCTGAAAATACAGATCCAATACCGATATTGGAAACTGTCATACAGTTTTGATATCGATTACGTTCAGAGGAACGCATTCCAACTAATTTATAGCGATAGCGAGATATTTCTCGTAAAGCTCTTATTTCTTTGGGCGGTATGAAAGAAAATTTGATTAGATCATGTTTAAATAAATCACAGATCCATTTTGAATCTTTCTTGTCAGTCTTCTTCCCTTTAATTGCTTTGACATATTTTGGATGAGTTAAGTAAATATTGATTTCATCTTCTAAGATGTTGAAAATTGGAATCCAATATTTACCAGTAGATTCCATGCATGCATCAAAGCATTTGTGATTAATGAGCCACTGTTTAAGATTCAGTAAATCATGGTTTAAAGTTGAAAACGTTTCTTGGATGTATTCGGTAATACGAGTTTTCTTATTAGTAATACCGATTGTAGCCACAATGATATTCTTGTGAACATCCATGCCACAGCAGATTGGTCTAACAATCTTCATAAAAAAATCTCTCCTTTCATTGAAAGAAGAGAAGTGGCATTGACTGCTATCTAAGCTAATCACTCAGTTGATTGTACAATCTTAAGTGTCCTGGCTCTAAGTCCAACTTATTTGTGCTTGAAAAGATAGCGGCGACTTATAATTATTCAGGATATTCTATTTGAGTAGAATTGCCTACTCTCCCTCACGTGTTCTGTAGTATACCACCTCTCTTTGATTATACTATTATATCGAGATGCACACTAGAGTTTTGGGGGATTTGAGTTTGGTTATATATTTGTGTCCGCGCAACGAAGGCGCGGGGAAATGGAGGAAATTATGAAAAAGACCCTATCGTTTAAATCATGCATTATCGTGTTCTACTTACTTGTATTTATCGCATTTATAATAGAGAAAAGACCTATTCTAAGTAATAGTACACCTTACTTCTCTTGAATAGCTTATGCGACTAATCTTGTTCCGTTCTACTATGATCCTAATTCAAATTATCAGGCGTTACAGATGAATATTATCGTGAAGATATTCTTAGTGATGCCAATCGCATTATATTATGTGATCAAGAAGGATTGTACATTAGGACAGTTAATCACATTTATTTTAGGTGTTAGCTTTATTTTCGAAGTAGCTAAATTACTTTCATTAAGAGGCTATTTTGATGTTACTGATTTCTTCTATTATATGGCAGGTGCTGCCCTTGCTTACTATATCTATAGAAGTATCAAGTTCTTTACAAAGAAATAAATAACTTAACATCATGAACTAAAAAGGAGGAAAATCAATTGATTTTCCTCTTTGTGTTTACTTTTCATCCTGGTCTGGAATAATGAGTGAAACTGCATGTCTTAAACATTCAACATGAACAGGGAAACTCTGTCCTTTTTCACCATCAATATCATAGACAATATCTTCATCACAACTGATTGTGATATCCTTTGCCTGAACATAACGAATCATTGGATTTTGAGGATGAAGATTACGCTTATAATCCATAAAGACATTAAGTAGTTCAGCTACATTCCCTTTTTTAATAATAATAAGATCTAACTTACCATCACTTGTAGAAGCATATGGAGTCACTCCTGGAAATCCTCCTACATGAGAACTATTCGTAATCATGAATAAGGCGGCATCTTCTTCAAACTCTATTTCATCTGCTTTTACTTTAAGATGAAGTGATAAGCCTAACTGTTCAGGTAACATCTTCAATCCATTGATATAGTAGGCAAGAGGACCAAATTTCTTCTTTTCCTCTTTAGTGACAAGAAATCCAATATCACTAAACATGCCACCACTTAATACATTCGCAAAACAATGATCATCTACATAACCTGCATCAATCTTCTTTGTTTTAAAACGAGCAATCATATCACGGAATGCTTCTGGTGTATTAGGAAGATTAAGGTAAGTTGCAAAGTCATTGACAGTACCTGCTGCTAGTATCGCAAGAGGAATCTTAGATTCACTCTTAATAAGTCCTGTTATGATTTCATTAATAGTACCATCTCCACCTACTGCCACAATAAAGTCATATTCATTTTTAGTCAGTCTAGCAGCACGTTCTAATCCATCATTCTTTCCTCTAGTAAAGTAAGTATCAATTGTATTTACGTTAGTATGAAGAATTAATTGACCAATAAACTGATCAATAGATTTCTGGAATGCATGTGTCCCACTAGAAGGATTAATGATAAACAAACACTTCATATATTATGCCTCCTTAATCAATTCAAGAAGTAACTTAACACCCTTTTTCATAGAATTAATACTACAGAATTCATAAGGACCATGGTAGTTATATCCACCAGTACCTAAGTTAGGACAAGGAAGTCCCATAAAGCTTAAATTAGCCCCATCAGTGCCACCTCTAATAGGAGATGCAATAGGATCAAGTCCTATATTAATCATGGCCTGTTTTACCTTATATACAATATCAGGTGTCTTATTGATAACTTCAATCATATTCTTATACTGTAAAGTAAAGTCAATATCAATATAATTGCCATGATTAACCTGATTTAAATAAGAAGCAGCAAGCTGCATTGTATGAATCATATCATGCATATTATCCATGTCATGATCTCTTAGAATATAAGTCATCTTAGCTGTAGAAACATCACCTTCCATATGATGAAGATGATAGAAGCCTTCTTTGTGTTCTGTTGCTTCAGGACGCTTATTATCACCAAGCATTGTATCAAACTGACGACCTAAAGTAAGAGCATTCACCATCTTACCTTTAGAATCACCTGGATGATAACTCTTACCAGTAATAGTGACATCAGCCTTATAGGCATTGAAGTTTTCAAAACTGAATTCATCAATTCTACCACCATCTACTGTATAGGCATAATCAGCACCAAATCTCTTGACATCAAAGTTTTCAGTACCTCTACCTACTTCTTCATCAGGAGTAAACGCAATACAGATATCACCATGCTTAAAATCTCTATTCTGGCAGATATACTCTACCATACTCATAATAATAGCTACACCTGCTTTATCATCTGCACCAAGAAGTGTAGTTCCATCAGTTGTAATTAAATCATCACCCACAAGACCTTTTAATTCAGGATTTGTTTCTGGATCTAAATACATCTTTTTTTCTTCATTAAGAATAATACGTCCTCCAGGATAAGAACGGATAATACGTGGATGAATATCATGTCCACTTGCATCTGGAGAAGTATCCATATGGGCAATAAATCCAATTGCTTTCATAGGCTCATCAGAATTACTATAAATCTTTCCGTATACAATTCCCTGATCTGTTCTTTCTACTTCATCTACACCTAAAATCTGCATTTCCTCACTTAAGAAATCAGCTAAATCAAATTGTTTTTCTGTAGAAGGAGATGTTGTAGAAGATTCATCAGACTGTGTATCAAAACTCACATATTTCAAAAATCTCTTTTCAATCAACATAAAATAACCTCGCTTTGTTTATTTCTTTCATTTTAACATAGTAAATAGTTTTTGTGAACTTGCATAATTAACTAGACAACGCCTATTGTTTTCATTATTATGGGGTAGGTGATAAAAATGAAATATTATGCCGTAAAAAACGGAAGAGTACCAGGTATTTATAACTCTTGGGCAGAATGTCAGAAGCAGATTCATGGCTTTAAGAATGCTTCTTATAAGTCCTTTACATCACGCACGGAAGCAGAAGAGTTTATTTCTGATAAAAAAGAAATACCTCAAATGGAACATGGGTTAATTGCTTATGTAGATGGTTCTTTTAATGCGAAAAAGAAAGTATATGGTTATGGTGCTGTATTAATTGATGGACAGCAGGTCATTAAACGTCTTTATGGACATGGAGATAATGAAGAATGTATATCTAGTCGTAATGTCGCAGGAGAAATATTTGGGGCACTTGCAGCTGTAAAGTATGCAGTAGAACATCCTGAATATGATGGTATTGTGATTTATTATGATTATATGGGTATTGAAAAGTGGGCTATTGGAGAATGGAAAGCCAATAAGAAGTTAACACAGTATTATGCTGATAAAATGGCTAAATACCGTAAACAATTGCCTATTGTCTTTGTGAAGGTAGAAGCTCATACAGGAGACTTCTATAATGAACAAGCAGATCAGTTAGCAAAGAAAGCAGTGGGAATTGAATGAGTGAAAAAATAACAATCTTTGATATTGAAGAATTAAATAATGATCCTGTTAGTATCTGTTCTATTGGAATAGTGGTATTGGAGGATATGAAAGTAAAGGAAACATTCTATTCCCTTATTAGACCTCCTAAATTGACTTTTGATCCCTATCGTTATAAGGTTCATAAGATCAGACCACAGGATTTAAAGAAACAACCCACTTTTCCAGAAATCTGGCCAAAGATTAGTCAATATTTTGAAAACAGTATTGTGATATCTCATGATATCCAATCAGATCTAAATCATCTATTGGCAGTATTTAGAAGGTTTCGTATAAGAAAGCCTACTTGTTTCTTATCATGTACATTAGTACTCGCAAAGCTGTTTCATCCTGAATTACAAAAGTATGGCTTAGGTTCTCTATGTGATTATTATTCAGTGGAATTAGAGAATGCCCATAATGCATTGGCTGATTCTTTAGCCTGTGCAGAGCTTTTAAAGAAGATGATGGATGAACATCACTATACAAGTCTTAAAGAGCTCCACGAGAAGGAAAATGTCCCTTTAGGACGTATGACAAGTTCTTTTATTGAACCTCTTGTATCAAGCGATAAGGTACAGGAAGTAAAGATGGGAATACAGAAAGAAACAGTTGCTTTCACGGGGAAACTTGCTCATACAAAACAAGAAATAGAAGCATTTGTAGAACAGGATGGTATGACACCATCATTCCATGTCACAACACAGACAAGATATCTCGTTATTGGGAAAAAGGACTACAAGCAGACAAGATATCAAAAAGGCAATAAGAAGATAAAAAAAGCCATGACACTATCAAGACAAGGTCAGGATATTAGAATCCTACATGAAGACCAGTATATTGATATGGTAAGAAAAAGAACTCTTAAGGCATAGAGTTCTTTTTCTTACACGCTATTTTAAAAAATGACGCTTTTTTTATTGTAAACAGGATAAAAGTACAGTTTGGTGCACAAATACGTCATTTTATTTAAAAAATGTATTGAAAACGCTTCTAATATTTGATATTCTTATTATAGGTGATTAATTATGGCAAAGACTTCAAACTATTTATTTAAACTTGATTTAATGATTTTAAGCTTATTGAAAGAAAAAGATCAATATGCGTATGAACTAACTAAAGAGATTGCAGAAAAATCTAAGGGTCGTATTGAACCGAAGAATGGTACTATGTATCCTATTATCTACAAACTCATTGAAAATGGCTATATTTCAAGTAATACAATCATTTACCACAATAAAGCTAGAGTGTATTATCACCTAGAACCAGCCGGAAAGGAATATTTAGACAAGATTATTGTGGAATTTGATGAACTAGTGGATTGCATCAATTCATTTATTCACAAAGATTAAAATAGAGTTCCCATGATGGAACTCTATTTTTTTGAATAAAAAAAGAAATAGGCAAATGCCTATTTCTTGATTTCTTTATAACTGACTGCGAAAGGTCCAGTTTTAGTAACGATTGTGATTGTATCGCCTTTTTTATACTCTTTAAATTCTTTGGCAGTAGCACGATAAGTAAATTTCTTTTTACCTGTTTTTACATTGAAATGATATACCTGTGAGAACTTAGTTGTATAATGTTCTGTCTTAGTAATAACACATTCCTCTGTATTAGTTACCTTTGCAAGAGGATCATTGATCCAGCATAATGCAAGTGGAATAAAGATAACTAGGAAGCATGTAAATAATGCATCTCTAGGTAATCCAGCTTTTTCACCAATCCAGCGATAGAATACAAAGATAATTAAGAATACAATAATTGTTGCATAAATAACAGGTCTTGTATTTTCCATTGCATATTTAGTAAATAGAATTAACCATCCTGTAATAGTAGGGATAATAAAGTTACCGAAGAACAATCCATACAATTCTTTGATTGCTGGCTGATTTCCTTCGGCAGTTAGACCTAAATAGTAAATACCTGCAAGCACAGGGATAACGATAGAAATTAATCCACCCACAACAAGAGAATCAAGTGCACCAATCATACCAGCCACTAATGACACTAACTGGATAAGTGTTAATACAAGCATCACTGGTTTAGTAACTGATACAGCAGGCATACGACTAGGTGCTTCCTTTGTACCCTCAACATCTTCATAAGGGATCTTATGATCAGTACATTCTTCAACTAATTCAGCTAAATCAGCCACTTCAAATTCTAATGAAGAAAGCTGTGCAATCACTCCTTCTTTAGAATAAATAGTAAGTGTTTTACCATCATCTACTAGTTTAGTAATGTCTTCATAAGCATACTTCTTTTCATTATTACCTTCTTTAAAAGTAATATCATCTTCAGTCATCATATAAGAGAAAGTCTTCTTCTTGTTCACCTTTAAAGTGATATAAATCATAAGTAGAAGCCCGATGACACCAAGCCCTGTAATCACATAATAACCGTCTTTTGCTTCTATAAAGCCAAGAACTAACATGATAATACCAAATACAGGACAAAGGATTTTCATTGTACTAATATGAAATAGTAAACTATCCTTATATGTTACGTCTCTATTCATTTTTTTAACCTCAACTCCTTACGTATACAGTATATATTACATTAATTTTAGATGTAAACACAAGCGATAGTTGATAAATTATAGCCTTATTAAGGTGATTTATGGTAAAATAAATCTATATGGAGGTAAATGTATGAAAACTCTTACAGTTGCAGTGCCTTGTTATAATTCACAAGATTATATGAGACATGCTATCGAACCATTATTAATATGTGAAAATGATATTGAAATCTTAATCATTGATGATGGTTCTAAGGATAAGACAGGAGAAATAGGAGATTTATTAGAGGAAGAATATCCTGCAACAATCAGATGTATACATCAGGAAAATGGTGGACATGGTGAAGCAGTGAATACTGGTTTAAAGAATGCAACCGGACGCTTCTTTAAAGTATTAGACAGTGATGACTGGTTTGATGAAGCATCTTTAGTTAAAGTGATTCAGACATTAAAGAAACTTGGCAATGATGTCGATATGATGATCTGTAACTATGTCTATGATAAACCATCAAAGAATACACAGAAGCCTATTCGTTATACAAATGCATTACCTGAAAATAAGATTTTCAGATGGTATGATGTGAAATATTTCTATCCATCGCAGAACCTATTAATGCATTCAATTATCTATCGTACAGAAGTATTACGTGCAAGTGGTCTTGTACTTCCTAAACATACATTCTATGTAGATAACTTATTTGTGTATGAACCTATTCCATTTGTTCAAACTATGTATTATCTAAATGTTGATTTATATCACTATTTCATTGGTCGTGATGATCAGTCAGTGAATGAAACAGTGATGATTGGACGTATTGATCAGCAGATCAGAGTGAATAAACGTATGATTGATGCGATTGATATTGATAAGCTTAAATCACGTAAGATGAGAAAATACTTAATTAAGTATTTATCTATGATTACTACAGTAACTACAGTACTCTGCGTAAAGAGTGGTACAGAAGAAAACCTACAGAAACGTAATGATTTATGGGCTTATATGAAGGATACAAAGCCTGCCGTTTATAAGGAAGTAAAGAAGACTGCGTTAGGTCTTGCTATGCAATTAAATGATCCACTAGGACGTAAACTAATCGTTGGTGGATATAAACTTGCACAGAAACTATTTGGTTTCAATTAACAGTGATTCTATCACTGTTTTTTTTATGTTGACTATTACCTACTGAATCGATAGAATAAAATTTGGGTGATTAAATGATTAAGAAATTCATAAAGACTCATGAACATGCATGGGTTCTTGTCTATTTTGTATTTTATATGCCTTGGTACTTTGGCTTACAACAAAGAGATATTAGTCATTTCTTTGATATGTATGTAGGATTAGACCGTATCATACCATTTGTACCAGCATTTATTATTCCTTATATCTATTGGTTTTTATTTGTTGCAGGAACTTTGTTATTCTTGTTTTTCTATGATGCAGATGAATTCTATCGTGGCTTTTCATTTCTAGCCTGTGGTATGACTATTTCACTTATCATATTCACAATCTTCCCAACAACATTCTGTCATCGTCCAGAAGTACTTACAGGGAATGCCTTTGAACAATTCTGGTTAAGATTTATTTATGGGGCAGATAAACCAACTAACGTATTTCCAAGTATTCATGTATTTAATTCAATAGGATGTGCGATAGCACTTATTAAATCAAAGAAATTCAAAGACAATAAACCAATGCATATATTTGCGACTATCTCAGCAGTACTTATTACATTATCTACAATGTTCATCAAACAGCATTCATTTATGGATGCTGTAGCAGCAAGTATAATCGCATATGTGCTCTATCAGCTCATTTATAAGAGAGAACATCCACGTTTACGTCAATTTGTATATTCTAAGTTTCCTAATAAAGGCTAAAGGTGTCAGTAAAATGACACCTTTTTAATCTCAATAGTTTATTATGATTGAAAGTTTTACGGTTTAAAACCGCAAAACTATTGTTGAAATGGTAGTTTTGCGATTCCATATACATGGAAGAGGTGATTGTATGATAGAAAGACCACTATATTTAGACAAAATCATGCCTTTTGTAGATACTCCATTTGTGAAAATATTGACTGGAGTTCGACGCTGCGGTAAATCAACAATTCTGAAAATGATTATTAAAAAAATCAAAAAAGAAAAGAATGTGGACGATGAACAGATTCTTAATTATCGCTTTGATTCTATGGAATATGAAGATATGACTACAAAAGAATTGTATCTGGAATTGAAGTCAAAAATAATACAATCAAAAAAGACATACTTATTCTTAGATGAGATACAAGAAATTGAAGGATGAGAAAAAGTAGTGAATACGCTTGCTTCAGACTTTGATGTAGATATCTATATTACAGGATCCAATTCAAGAATGATGTCTTCAGAGATATCTACATATCTAACAGGCAGATATATTACTTTTCATATTTATACTTTGTCATTTGAAGAATATCTTATGTTCAAGAAAAGCTATACGACTCTTAAGGATTTGAAACAGGAATTTAGCCAATATGTACGATTGGGTGGATTCCCTGCAACTCATTTACAGGATTATTCTCAGGATGAAGTTTACACGATTGTGAAGGACATCTATAATTCTACTATTTTTTCTGATATTGTACGTAGAAACCAAGTCAAGAAGATAGACCAGTTAGAAAGAGTTGTAAAATATACGTTTAATAATATTGGAAATACATTTTCTGCAAAATCAATTTCTAATTATTTCAAATCAGAACAGAGAAAAATTGATAATGAAACAGTTCATAGTTACTTAGAGAAATTACAGAAAGCCTATATTCTTCATAAGTGTTCTCGATATGATCTTCAAGGAAAAAATATATTAAAAACACAGGAGAAATTCTATCCTGCAGATGTTTCTTTGCGTTATTCTGAATTGGGCTATACTGTAGATAGTGTTGCTTCATCTCTAGAAAACATAGTATATTTAGAACTTAAAAGAAGAGGCTATAATGTTTACATAGGCAAGACAAAAGATAAAGAAATTGATTTTGTTGCAACAAAACAAAATGAAAAAATCTATGTTCAGGTGACACAAGAAATCAAATCTGAAAAAACACAGAAAAGGGAATATGAACAACTTCTAGAAATCAGAGATAATTATCCTAAGTATGTTGTGATGGCAGATGATTTTGCGGGTGGTAACTATGAAGGAATAAAAACAATGAACATAGTAGATTTTTTATTAAGTAAAGAGTATTAGAAATGAGGTGAGAAACTCATTACCAGAAAAGAAGTGAGATACTGTAAAATGTATAGGGTATTTGAATAATATAGAAGTAATCATTTCTTCTAACTTTTGATGAATCGATTGATCATCATCTATAATCGCAATATGAAACATAACATCCTCCCTGTTTAGAGAGATAATAAAAAAATATATTATATTTTGTCAATGACAGTATATAATCCCTAAGATGGCTAGGATTTGTTATTACATTATTTGACCATCAAATGATAAATCCTTATAATAGGGAAAAAGGAGTGGGGAGAATGGCGAAAACTATTGTTGGTGCAGTATTAGAAAATGATCCAGCATCACGTAACTGGTTCAATGTCATATTGAACTATCCAGGTGTACATGCTATCTTTTTTTATCGCATCAATCATTTCTTATGGACAAAATGTCATATGAAATTAATTGCACGTTTCCTGTCACAAGTAGCACGCTTTTTTACAGGGATTGAAATTCATCCAGGTGCAACCATTGGTAAACGATTATTTATTGACCATGGTATGGGAGTTGTAATTGGGGAAACAACCATTATTGGTGATGATTGTTTATTATATCAAGGTGTGACTCTTGGAGGGGTAGGTACAGGAGAACATACATGTAAAAGACATCCAACCTTACACAATAATGTAATGATTTCAGCTGGTGCAAAAATCATTGGTGATATTACTATTGGAGATAACAGTATTGTAGGTGCGAATTCAGTTGTATTGAAAGATGTACCACCGAACTGTACAGTAGTAGGTGTTCCTGGTATGATTGTGAAAGAGAATGGTGTCAAAGTACATCGCGAATTATAAAAAGGGGCATAAGCCCCTTTGTAAGTGTCTCAGTAGCTCAGCTGGATAGAGCATTCGCCTCCTAAGCGAAAGGTCGTAAGTTCAAATCTTATCTGGGACGCCATTTTAAAATATTAACAGGCTTTTAGCCTGTAAATGATAAAAGAGATTTGATTGATGTATGTTCATCATTCAAATCTCTTTTTGTTTCAGGTGATTTTTATGGAGAAATTAGTAGAATTTATGTCCAGTAATTGTGATAGAGCAGTTTTTGAATTGGGGAAACACTGTTTAGCCAATTGAGTATTTGAAATATAGTGAACTACCTCAACTTAATTCCAGTACCAAAGAAAAAAAGCTGCACACGCTGCAATTACCATAAGAATGATTGAAATCATTATTCTTATAATATAACTCTATCAGACTAAAATGGTACTACAGTCAAGAGTGGCTAATCCTCCTATATGAAAGGACGTAAGTTCTAATCTTATCTGGACACCAACAAATAATGCCGAAAGTATTTTTTGGGTTTTCGTTTTTTTGTTTATAGGAAAAGCACCTGCGTTTTATGAAAATTTTGAGGATAGCAGGTGCTTTGAGATATTTGATTTAGTATTGAAAATTATGATTACAATTCTAATGATTGTTTTACATAATACAGTGCCGCTCCGATAGCTGGAGTATATTGTCCATGCGTACCAACGAGTATCTGATCTTCTTCCATTTGGAAAGGAGAATGTTCATTAATTTGATCTATGAGGTATTTCATATCTTCCTTTTGAAAGTATGGTGCAAGGTATCCGCTGATGATTACTGGACAATCAATCACAAGATTTAAGTTAGAAATCGCAAATGCAAGATGATCTAGATAACCTTTCCAGATTTGCTGCAGATTTGGAGACTCTTCTGTATGTAATGTGTTAAAGAATTCTTTTATTGGCATATTTGCAGCTGCTTTTAATGCATTGGCTGAACAATATGTTTCTAAACACCCATGATGTCCACAATAACATTCTGGACCAGCTGGATCAATGCACATATGTTCAATCAAACCACTACGCATATGATGTCCTACATGAACTTCATGATGAGTGATGATGGCTCCACCAAGGTTTGGATTCAAAAGAATAACAATCGTACTATCTAATTGTGGATGATTCCATAATTCAAGATCTGCAGCAGATTTAGAATCATGTTCTAAGTGACAAGGATAAGGTAATCGAGATGAGAAATCTGAAAGCTTCATTTTTATATTCCCCATGATGTTTCCATAAGTCATAGATGTTCCATCTAGAGAGATTATTCCTTGTGTGGCAATAGAGATACCTTCTATTTTATGTGTGTCATAGTGTTGATTCTGGATAAACTGTTCAACTTCTTTCGCAAGTGTATCATAGTATACATCATCACTTTTATATGAGAGTTCAATTGTTTCTGTTGCAATTGCTTCACCATATAGATTGACTGCCACAATATGAAACATATCTTTCAGTATACCAAGTCCAATACTAATACGATCATCTTCAACAATCTGGATGATTTGTGCTTTTCTTCCACCTGTTGATTGAAAATAACGATCACGGCGAATGCGACCCTCTTGTTCTAATTCATTTAAGTTCTGACTGACAGTAGAAAGACCTAAATGCAGATCTTGAACGATTTGTTGTTTAGAAACCTCTTTTTGTTGATAAATGTATTTATAAACCTTATCACGGTTTATTTTTTTTAGTGCAGCTGGATTCATTCCTTTTTCAACCATAACAATCTCTCCTTATCTAATCTGTTGTATATTTTATAATGGATTTTCTTACTTTTCTACTTATAAACTAAACTTTAACTTTAAATTGCAAAAAAATGAAAACGCTATATTTTTTGATAGACATTTATTTTCGACGGGTATATACTTAACTTATGACTTAGACCTAAGCATAAGTCAAAAGCTAAAGAAAGAGGTCTAAACGGAGGCAGATATGAAATTAACATTGGAAGGTATTAAAAATCGTAAAGCATGGGAAGACGCAAATATTGTGCTCCCAAACTATGATGTAGAGAAGGTTTCAAAGAAAGCACAAGATGCACCTAAATGGGTACATTTTGGAGTAGGTAATATTTTTAGAATCTTTATTGGTGGAATTGCAGATGGTCTTCTAGAAGATGGAAATCTTGACAGAGGAATTACTTGTGTAGAAACATTTGATTATGATGTAGTGGATAAGATTTATAAGCCATATGATAATCTTGGACTGAGCGTTATTCTTCATGGTGATGGTACTCGTGAATATAAAGTCATTGGATCATTGGCTGAAGCAGTTAAAGCACAGTCTTCTAACGCAGAAGAATGGAATCGTTTAAAGGAAATCTTTACTAGTGAATCATTACAGATGGTATCTTTCACTATTACTGAAAAAGGTTATGCACTTCAAAAAGCAGATGGCAGCTGGTTCCCATTTGTAGAAGCAGATATTAATAATGGACCAGAACATGCAACGGGTGCCATGGCTGTTGTTGTTGCAATGTTGTTAGAAAGATATAAAGCAGGTAAATATCCTCTTGCATTAGTATCTATGGATAACTGCTCTCAAAATGGAGCTAAACTTTGTGAATCTGTATTAATGATGGCAGAAGAATGGGAAAAATTAGGATTTGTAGATTCTGATTTTATTGATTATGTAAGTGATGAAAATGTTGTTGCATTCCCTTGGACAATGATTGATAAGATTACACCTAGACCAAGTGAAAAGATTGCTGATGATTTAGAAAAACTTGGTGTAGAAAACATGCAGCCAGTTATTACAAGTAAGAAGACTTATATTGCACCATTTGTAAATGCTGAAAAGCCACAATATCTTGTTATTGAAGATCATTTTCCAAATGGACGTCCAGCATTAGAAAAAGGATTTGGTGTATATATGGCCGATAGAGAAACTGTTAATTTAAGTGAAAGAATGAAAGTAACAGTATGCTTAAACCCAGTTCATTCTGCAACAGGACCACTAGGTGTTGTGCTTGGATATGATTTATTTGCTCATATGTTAAATACTAATCCAGATATGATGAAGATGGCTCGTATGGTGGCTTATGATGAAGGTTTACCAGTTGTAAAAGATCCAGGAATTCTTTCACCTCAGGCATTTGTGGATGAACTATTTAATGATCGTTTCCCTAACGAATATTTAGGTGATACAAATCTTCGTCTTTCAGTAGATGTATCTCAGATGGTTGGTATTCGTTTTGGTGAAACAATTAAAGCATATGTTCAAAAGTTTGGTGATGCGTCTCAGCTTACTGCAATCCCTCTAGGAATTGCTGGATGGCTCAGATATATGTTAGGTGTAGATGATGAAGGTAATACATATGAACTTGCACCAGATCCAATGAATGAAGAACTTCAGGAACAGCTTGGTAATATTGTTGTTGGAAAACCAGAAACATTCAAAGACCAGTTGAAACCAATTTTATCTAATGAACGTCTATTCTTTACTGATCTTTACAAGGATGGCGTTGGTGAAAAGGTTGAAGAAATATTTAGTGAAATGATTGCTGGCAAAGGTGCTGTAAAAGCAACAATTCACAAATACGTAAATAAATAATTAATATAGTTGTAAAAAATGTGCTACACATGAGGTTGCGTAGCACATTTTTTAGTACTGTATTTCATATATAATTTGGATTTTATTGTAAATGAAAATACACAAATCCTTGTTCACATAAGTGCTAAACATACGCAAATCCCCATTCGTATAAGCACTAAACATACGCAAATCCCCGTTTAAATACAGGGAATGTTTTGAAATGATCTTTGCGACTGATTCATTTTTTCTATTGTTTCAGAGAATAATGTTAAAATATATTACAAGAGAGGTGACTGAAGAAATGAACTTTATAGATCACGCAATATCAGAAATCACAAATGGTGAAGATTTTGTACAGGCAAAAACTGATATATATGAATATCCAGAGGTAAGAGGTGAATTAGAAAAGTATCCTTTGTGGATCAAGAATATTATTGCTGTTATTGATTGTGATACGGAACTAGGTATGGATGGTTTAGATCTAAAATCATATGCTGATGCTGTGAAAGTATTTGATGAGATAGGACTTATAGAAGAAGCAGAAGTACTTCGTGATTATGATAATGATATATCAGAAGAGAATGCTGATAAATGCTATGAGAGATTAGCTATTAATAATGATTATGATGCTTTCTGGGATAAGGTATATGTTTATATTGATAAGAATACATATAATAAGTATTTGGAGGAATATGCATAAATCCATTTTTTGGAATAAGTCTCTTTTGTATAAACAACTTTTACAGATTATGGTACAATAAATAAAGAAATATTTTGAATATATTACTAACTTTAAGTGAACTTAAAGTTTAATTGTAATAGTAGGGGATGTTGCAAGAGAAAATGAGAAAGTTAAGGTTTTATGGTTTGTTTTAATCTAAGAGATCGGAGAAGAAGATATGAGAAAGAAAACTACAAAGAAAACAACTACAAAAGCAGCTGCTGTTAAGGAAGAAACAGTAACAACAGCTGCTAAGGATACAACAAAAGAAGCTGCTCCCGTAAAGGAAACAGTTAAGAAAGCTACAGCCACTAAGACTGCAACTAAAAAAGAAACTCCCGTAAAGGAAGCAACTGCTAAGGTAGAAACAGTAGCAGAAGCTGAACCTAAAAAAGCGACAGCTAAGAAGACTACAACTACTAAGAAAACAACAGCTAAAAAAGCGACTGCAGCTAAGACAGAAGCTGTAAAAGAAGAAGCACCTAAAAAGACAACTAAGAAAGCAACCGCAAAGAAGACAACTAAGAAGGCTACAGCTACTAAGAAAGAAACAGTTAAGAAGGAAGAACCTGAAGTAGAAGAAACAGTAGCTCCTGAAGTTGAAAAGAAGGTTGAAGTAGAACCTGAAGTAGTTGTTCAGGAAACTCCTGCTCCAGCTCCAGTTGATTTAGGACCACGTAGAAGTGTAGCATTCATTGGTTCTGAGTGTTATCCATTTGTAAAGACAGGTGGATTAGGAGATGTTATGTCTGCTCTTCCTAAGAGTCTTGCTAAGTTGAATTGTGATGTTAAAGTTATTATTCCTAGATATAAATGTATTCCACAGAAGTTCCAGGAAAAGATGGAATATAAAGGTTCATTCTCTATGGACTTATGTGCAGACGGTAAACAGTATTATGTAGGTATTATGGAATACCAGGAAGATGGCGTTGTTTATGATTTTATTGATAACGATGAATTCTTCTCTTGGGGTAATCCATATACTAACCTAATCGATGATATTCCTAAATTCTGTTATTTTGGTAAAGCAGCTCTTGCAGCACTTAACTATTTAGATTGGACACCTGATGTTGTACATTGTCATGACTGGCAGGCTGCTTTAGTTCCTCTATACTTAAGAACATGCTTTAAAGACAGCAATGTAGGACGTGCAAGCTGCGTACTTACTATTCATAACTTAAGATTCCAGGGAATCTATGATAGAAAGACTATTCAGTACTGGTCAGGACTTCCTGATTATGTATTTAATAAAGACTGCCTCACACAGAATTGGTTGGATGCGAATATGTTAAAGGGTGGTATTACTTATAGTAATGTTGTAACTACAGTAAGTAATACATATGCTGGTGAAATCCAGACTGAAGAATATGGTGAAGGTCTTGAAGAACACTTAAGATATCATCATAACAAGCTTGTAGGTATCGTAAATGGTATTGATACAGATATCTGGAATCCAGCAACTGATAAATTATTAGCTGCGCCATATGATAGTACGAATGTTATTGAAAACAAGAAAGCAAATAAGAAAGCTTTACAGGAATCATTAGGATTAGAAGTAGATGATCATAAGATTGTTATTGGTTTGATTTCACGTTTGACTAACCAGAAGGGTCTAGATCTTGTAAATAGTGTAATTCCACATATTATGGATGAACATACACAGGTTGTTGTATTAGGTACAGGTGATGCCGAATATGAAGATGCATTCCGTTATTATGAAAACGCGTATAAGGGTAACTTCTGTGCTTATATTGCCTACAATGAAAATGTAGCACATAACATCTATGCTGGATGTGATGCATTATTAGTACCATCTAGATTTGAACCATGTGGATTAACTCAGTTAATTAGTATGAGATATGGTTCAGTACCAATCGTAAGAGAAACTGGTGGATTAAAAGATACAGTACAGCCTTATAACTTATTTGATAACACTGGTAATGGATTTACATTCGATAGATATGAAAGTGGACTTTTATATGATGCAATCAATCGTGCTAAGACACTTTACTTCGAAAGTAGACCATACTGGGATGATATGGTAGTTCGTAACATGAACAAAGATGTCTCTTGGGAACAGAGTGCAAAACACTACAAAGATATGTATGTAGGATTAACACCTAAATATTAAAGCAAACAAAAATGCAATGTTAGAAATCTAACGTTGCATTTTTTCTCCCAATATAATTATTTATCTCCCAAAAATGGTATCGATTTGGGAGATAACCTTAATAATTATTAGATAACATGCAAAATAGTCCGACATATATGAATAGTTCAATGCGAAAGGAGTCTTTTTGTTAAGAGTAATATTTTTGATTTTTACTTTTTGGTTTGTCGGGATACAAGAGTTTTAGCTTTCCTTGATTGACAAGAGGTTGAATGTAATTCTTTGAGACATACTGAGTAGTTTTAAGACCCAAATAATCACTTATTTCTTGTCTTGTTCTTGGAGTTTTACAAAAAGTGATTAAATCAGTGTTATCTTCGCTGTTATTTATAGAATTTTCTGTCTTGTTGAATAAAGTAACCACAAACTCGTTTCTCTTATTTTCGAATAAAGGTTCTTGTAAACCGTATTCTTTCATTTCTCTACGAATAGTAGGAATACCTGAATATCTATTTTCTGTCTTAAGTAAAAATTCAGACATTGTTGCAAGTGCAGGGTTTCTTAAATCAGGTCTTGCTTTTCCTAAATCATCAACTGTCATTTTTCCATAAAGGCTGCCTGGACTATGAATCTCTAGACGGTTAGTAAAGAAAGATATCTGGATTGTAGTTCCTTCAGTATGAACACTGTAATCACGATGTATTAATGCATTGAGTATCGCTTCTCTTATGGCATTGATAGGGTACTCAGTTTTATCATTTCTTTTTCCTGTGTTTTGATCAATGATTGTTTGAGTACGCATATTTCTATTACAAAAGGCAATTGCTTCATCTAACATTTCAGATAATGTTCCCTCAATTCTTTTGTTATCTAGAAAACGAACACCATCATTTGTAGTTTCACCGATTTCAGTACCGGGAATAACAGTTGCAGTAATAGCTAATTGAGGAAGCAATCCTTGTGGATATATTCCGAAATTTAATACAGAAGCAAGAGTAGGTACGCCGTTTCGTGTAATAGATAATAATTCATAAATCTGTTCTTCTGATAATTTTGAAAAAAAGGTCTATTTAATTTCATTTGAAGAATATAGTTATTGATACCTACTTTATCTAATAATGATAAATCAGCACGATCAATTGGTCTTTCATCATCATGAACATGAGCCTTATAAGATTCAAAACAATATATTTCGTAGTCTGTTATAGGTAAATCTGCATCACCTACACGAACATAAGATCCTTTTGTTTTTCCTGCACCACGATAGTAACATGGACGATTAGTGATATCTATTGATGGTATCTCTGCACTACAGATATTAACCCCTTTATATTCTGTGGTTGTAAATATAGTACGAACTACAGGTTCCATTTGGTTGCATTGTTCAGTTACTTTTTTTGTAAATCCTGCAAATCATAGACACCTACGGGTTTAAAACCTAATGATTCATCTATACCGAATACGATTATTCCACCGCTGTCCTGGTTTGAAAAACTTGATAATGTATCATATAAACGTTTAGGTATTCCTTTGTTTGCTGCTTTAACTTCTATAGTTTGTGATTCGGCTTTTGTCTTAATTATTTGTTTGATTAAATCATTGATTATGTAAAAATAACGAAAATTAATGAAATTAGATGAAAAACTATAAAAATAACATAAATTTAAATTAAATTAGATAGTGTCAAGAATCTTGTGTAAATTCTTATTTCCTGTAAATTAAGTTTTCAGTAGATAAGGTTAGTTGTTATCT
>NZ_JBEHVX010000040.1:0-18845 GCF_040227455.1 Catenibacterium sp. RTP21428st1_D7_RTP21428_210409
TAATCATTTTACTGTTTATATAGATAAAATTGAGGGTAGTGTATTTATGCTATGTGATATAGATTTTTGACACTACCGATAAGAAAGTGAGGGATATATATGAAAAAGATCACAATGTTTTATTTAGAAGAATGTCCATTTTGTCAGAAGGCAAAAAAAGCGATGGATGAACTTATGACAGAAAACAAAGCATATCAGTCATTGGATATAGAAAAAATTGAAGAAAGTGAAAATGTCGCTTTAGCTGAAAATTATGATTATTATGCAGTTCCTTCTTTATTTATTGGAAAAGAGAAGTGCTTTGAATGTACAATCCAGGATGATTTTGATTCAATCAAGGCAAACTTCAAACGTGTCTTTGATGAGGCTTTAAAATAATGGGGCATTTCTATTTTACACGCCATGGTCAGACAATCTGGAATGTAGAAAATAAGATCTGTGGGGCAACGGACATTGCCTTAACAGAATTAGGACATAAGCAGGCTATAGAACTTGGATATTATATTAAGAAACATCATATCCATATAGATCAAATTCTCTATTCACCACTTAGTCGTGCAAAGGATACTGCCTTACATATATCTGAAGTAACAGGTATACCAGCAAGAGAAGAATTAAGACTTAAGGAACAGAACTTTGGGAAATATGAATCTACACCTAGAGATGGAGAAGAATTCAAGCAGGCAAAGACATGTTTTGTGAACTCTTTTGAAGGAGGAGAAACAATGTTGCATCTTGCTCATCGTATCTATAGTTTATTAGATGATGTGAAGAAGGATGATCAGCATGTTTATCTTTTAGTTGCCCATAATGGTATTTCGCGTATTATTGAATCTTATTTCCATGATATGACTAATGATGATTTTTCTGCCTTTGGTATAAAAAACTGCGAATTAAAGAAGTATGAGTATTAAGAAGTACAACAAGTACTTCTTTTTTTTGTTGAATATGTGACCGATTTCATTATAATAAGATAGTGATGGAGGAATAATAGAATGAGACCAAAAATACACTTTACAGCACCTAGAAACTGGATCAATGATCCTAATGGGCTAACTTATTTTAATGGAGAATATCATATCTTCTACCAGCATTTCCCATATGATACATCATGGGGTACAATGCATTGGGGACATGCAGTCACTAAGGATTTCCAGACATTCAAGCATCTTCCAATCGCTTTATATCCTTCTAAGGATTATGACAGAAACGGAATCTTCTCAGGTTCAGCACTTAACTACAATGGTAAGATGTATTTATATTACACTGCCATTAAGTATGGTATTGAAAATCCTGAATATATCCATAAGCCACTTATTAAAGATGATCTCATTGCATCACAGGCATTATTAATCAGTGAAGATGGTTACCACTTCAACAACAAAGAATCTAAATACAAGGTTGTTGATGTAATTACTGATTCTTCTTTAGGACATGATCAGCATACAAGAGATCCTAAAGTCTGGTTAGGTAAGAATGGACATGTTTATATGATCCTAGGAAGTAAGGTTCCAAATGGGGATGATTTTGATGGAGAAGTATTATTCTACGAAAGTGAAGACGGAATGACATTTACTTATAAGAATAGATTCGTCGATTCTTCAATTGGAAACATGTGGGAATGTCCAGATCTATTTGAATTAGATGGACAGTACTTCTTAGTCTTCTCACCTGAAAACTTAGATGGATATCCACGTCCTAATAGTAATGCGGCTATTATGCCAGTCAACTTTGATGAAGAAACATGTACAATGTCTAAGGCGGGAGACCTTATGTTTATTGACTATGGCTTTGATTTCTATGCTCCTCAGACATTCTTAGATGAAAACAATAAACGTACTATTTTAGGATGGATGAGAATGAAGGAAGTCTTAGAAGGTGAAGAATGGATTGGTTTATTCACAATGCCACGTCATCTTTCTTGTAAAGACGGGCATGTTTATCAGGATGTACATCCATTAATTAAGAATACGTTTGTGCATACAACAGATACTATTGATTTTGATGAACCTTTCTTAATGAAAACAACACTAGAAGACTATGAAACAATCACTTTAGGCGGTGTTAAGATTTCTTATGTTGATGATCAGTTAGTCGTAGATCGTACAGCTGTATCTGTGAATAATGATGAACTATACAATATTCATAAAACACCTGTATTAAATGGTCAGTGTGATTTAGAAATCTATTACGATGAAGGTGTTATCGAAATCTTTGTGAATAATGGTTATTATGTAGTGAGTCAGATTATCTACCATCTACAGGAAGAAGACACACATATCTCAGACTGCACAATCTATACAAGATAAATCATTTGCATATTTCCTTATAAATTGTATATAGTTAGTATGTACTAACTAGGAGGTATACATATGATGAGAGATATACTTGTGATTTTGTGTTCACTTGGATTTGTATGTATCAGTCAAAAAGTGAAGACACAATTAAAATATTATGCATACATAAATCAGAAGGGACATTAATCTCTTCTGATTTTTTTGATAGAATAGATACAAGGGGGGACTATATGATGAGAAAAGTATTATTTTTTGATATCGATGGTACATTGGCTATTCATGGACATATTCCAGAATCTAATCAGAAAGCGTTAGAAGCATTAAAAGAGAAGGGGTATGATACATTTGTTTGTACAGGACGTGCACCTTATTATGCAGAGAATCTTTTTGGAAAACTTGTTTCAGGTATTATTTCATGTAATGGGCGCTATATCAGTTATAAGAGTGAAAAACTTTATGGCGTTCCATTTACACAAGATGAAGTAGATATCCTTAAGCATAAGTTAGATAATTTAGAATGTGGAGGACTTTTTGTCTCTGATACATTCTCTAGTCCTTATCATCTAGAAGGAGACGAACTCACACATATAAAGAAAGAATATGGTGAAGAACATATTAAAGACGAAGAAGGTACTTATTACACATGTGACCTCTTCTATGACACGTTAGAAAAGAGAGATGCGATGATAGAAGCGTTTAAAGATGATCGAATTATTAATGATCATGGTGGCATGGGTTCATGTGATACATCGATTCTTGTTTTTGATAAAGGACATGCAATCAAGTATGTTATTGATTATTTCTCACTTACTAAAAAGGATGCCTATGCATTTGGTGATGGTTATAATGATCAGGCGATGTTTAGAGAAGTAGGACAACGCATAGCGATGGGAAATGGTGTAGATGTCTTAAAAGAAAAAGCAACTTATATCACTGATACAGTGGATAATGAAGGAATCTATAAAGCTTTGAAACATTATGAGTTACTTTAAGTTTGAAATATGGCATAATAATCCGAGGGAGGATCACTATGAAACAAAAAACGGATTTTCAAACATTTATATCTTACTTTAAACCACATCGTCGTCTATTTTTTCTAGACCTTGCATGTGCGTTAATGATTTCTTTAATTGATCTTGCTTTTCCATTTGTCTCTAGATGGTGTATGTATACATTACTACCAAATAGTATTTATAAGACATTCTGGATGGTTATGATCATCTTCTTATTGGCTTATTTAGTGCGTTCATTCTTTACTTATATAATTTGTTATTATGGGCATACATTTGGTATTCTTGTAGAAGCAGATATGCGTAAAGACTTATTTGAACATATGCAGTCATTAAGTTATGGTTATTTTGATAATAATCGTATTGGACAGTTAATGAGCCGTTTAACGACTGATTTATTTGATATCACAGAACTTGCACATCATGGACCAGAAGACTTATTCATCTCTACTGTGACTATTATTGGTTCTATTATTATCATGTTCACAATTGAATGGCGTTTAGCTTTGGTTATTGCGATTATGATACCTGTTTTCATACTTGTTGTATGGAAATCACGTCACTCTATGAGTGAAGCTTCAATTCGTGTTAAGCAGAAGGTTGCAGTCATCAATACTGATATCGAATCAGGACTCACTGGTATGAAAACAGCCAAGGCTTTTGCGAATGAAACAATTGAACAACAGAAGTTCAATACATCCAATGATACATATAAAACATCTAAGAAACAATTCCATAAAGCTATGGGACGATTTAATGCGATTATGGAATTCTTTATGTGTACATTATCACTGATCGTTATTGCGGTAGGTGGAGCCCTTATTATGCAGGGTAAGATGGATACAATTGATCTTATTACCTTTAGCTTATATGTTTCTACATTTGTGAATCCAGTACGTAAGTTATCTAACTTTGCGGAATTATTTGCGAATGGGACTGCAGGTCTCCATCGTTTTGTAGAACTACTTAACACAAAACCTCAATTAGAAGATCGTCCTGATGCAAAAGAACTTACAAATGTATCTGGACAGATTGATATTGATCATGTCAGCTTTGCGTATGAAGAAGATAGAAATATCTTAACAGATATTGATTTACATATTCATCCAGGTGAAACAGTTGCGTTAGTAGGATCTTCAGGAGGAGGTAAAACTACTTTATCTCAGTTGATTCCTAGATTCTATGATGTTACTAAAGGGGCTATCTTAGTAGATGGTCATGATGTCAGAGATGTGACTCAAACATCATTACACAACAACATTGGTGTTGTTTCTCAGGATGTCTTCTTATTTGCGGATAGTATTGCGGAAAATATCCGTTATGGTAAATTAGATGCGACAATGGAAGATATCATTGAAGCTGCAAAACTCGCAGAAATCTATGATGATATCATGGAAATGCCTGATGGATTTGAAACTAATGTAGGAGAACGTGGTGTATTATTATCTGGAGGACAGAAACAGCGTATTTCTATCGCAAGAATATTCTTAAAGAATCCACCAGTACTTATTCTAGATGAAGCCACAAGTGCATTAGATAGTGTCACTGAAGCTAAGATTCAGGAAACATTTGATAAGTTATCACAGGGACGTACTACTATTGTGATTGCGCATCGTTTATCTACAGTCAAGAATGCAGATCGAATTGCGGTTATTGATGAAGGAAGAATCATTGAACTAGGAACGCATCATGAATTATTAGAAAAAAATGGTGCTTATGCGCAACTTGTACATACACAGGAATTGATGAAATAAGAAAACGACCTCGCGGTCGTTTTTTAAATAAAGTAATAAATTGTATTCATAACTCCAGCAAGGAGCATAACAAGAATAGGATCCCATTTATACTTAGTAAGTAATATAACACATATACCAAATATCACTACAAGATGGATCTTAAATATATTGAAACTTTCGCCAAAGAATGCAGTAGTAAGAATAGAGACACCTGCAGTCGCAATTAAAGCAACAACGGCTGGTCTTAACATCTTTAAGACGTTCTGTAATTGATCCATATGTCGATATTTGAGATAGAAATAACTGATAATACCTACAATAATACATGAAGGTAATACACAGCCAATAGTGGCACATATTGCGCCAGGAATACCAGCAATCTTGATTCCTACAAAAGTTGCTGAATTGATTGCGATAGGACCGGGAGTCATCTGTGAAATAGATATAAGATCAGTGAATTCAGAAACAGATAACCAATGATGGGCTGTAATCACCTGCTGCTTAATAAGCGGCATAGCTGCATAACCACCACCAAAACTAAATGCACCGACCTGCAAGAAACTTAAGAATAATTGTAGATAAATCATGACTGTACCCCTTTCATAGAACAAAGTAATCCAATCATGATACAAACAATAATTACTATCATGACATTAATATTAAATATATAGTTTGCGACAAAAGCCCCAATCATAATAATAGGATAAAGCTTATTTTTCTCTTTTAACAGTCCGCTACCCATTTCGAAGCATACAGATGCAATAACTGCGCCTACTCCTGCCTGCATCCCTTCTAACATAAGAGAAACAATCAGATTAGTCTTAAATATTTCATAAAAGACAGAAATGCCAGATATGATTACAAAAGGAGGAATAATAGTAGCGAGTACAGAAATAAATATACCAAGAAGTCCTGCCATCTTATATCCAACTACAATGGCACCATTGACCGCAATAGGTCCTGGTGCACTTTGCGCAATAGCTACTAAATCTAACATTTCATCTTCATCAATCCAATGATAATCATCCACAAACTTCTTTCTCATTAAAGAGACGATGACATATCCACCTCCAAAAGTAAAAGCACTTAAGTAGAGAGTAGAAAAGAATAGTTTTACTAATTTATTCTTCAAAGTATTCACCTTCCTATCTCCTGTATTATACATTTTAGAGATGAAAAAAACCAGTTTCTCAACTGGTTTAACATTCACACCCTACAAGTAGTCCACCTATTTCAGCATAATAAGTACATAGACCACCCATTGGATATACAATAATATCTGCATGTGGATAAAGTTCTAAAATCTTATCTCTGACACTATGTGCAAGTTTTAAATTATCTGCATGTGAGATACGTATCTTACCACCATGGTATCCTGCATTTTCAAGATGTTCAATCATTGATTTCACTACTTTCTTTTCACCACGACATTTACTGATCTGCTGGATAGTACCTTCTTCACTGGCAGTTGCGAAAATAGAAATATTTAATACACCAATTGCAGAAGCAACTGCTTTACTTACACGTCCATTCATCGCAAAGTTATGTAATGATTTTAATGCGAAGAACAATCTGGTGTGATTAAGATAGTCTTGTCCTTTTTCTACAATTTCCTCAAATGGTAGATCTTCTTCAATCATTTCTTTTAACTTTTCAATAAGTAATCTCATTTCAGGACCTGTAGATAAACTATCAAATACATGGACCTTTACATTTTCATTTTCTTCTTCATAAATACCTTTGGCTGTCATGGCAGAGTTATAAGTGCCAGACATAGAACCAGTTAAAGTAACAACGAATACTTCATCAAATCCTTCATAACAATCTAACCAAGACCCTACACTTGGACATGCAGTATGTGATGTGCCTTTATAGCTTGCAAGATCTTCAGACATTAAATGAACATCTAGGTCCTGATTGTCTACATAGTGTTTATTATCAGTAGAAATAGTAATCGGTGCTACCGCAAAATCAACGCCATTTAATTCCCACATATCACAAGATGAGTCAGCTACAATTTTTCTTTTCATGCGAAAAACCTCCCTATTAATACTATTGTAGTTTAAATTGTGAAATGATACAATTTACAAAGAGGAAGTTTATGTAAATATTTGTTCAGAGGTGCAGTTTATGGACGCAAATAAGAAAACACAAAGAAATAGATTTACAAGAATGTGTATCGGAGAAGCGATTGTAGAACTTATGAAGAGAGAAACTCTCGATAAGATTACAGTAAGTCAGATAGCGAAAAAGGCTGGTATTTCACGTATGACTTATTATCATTATTATGATTCTAAGGTGAACGCGATAGAAGACTATCTACGTGAAATCATTATTCAATATTTGACAGAACATAAAAAACGTCCTAAAGGAGAACGTTTTATGGAATATTCACATATCTTGTTTTCAATAGAATTCTTTGATCAGTATGCGACATTCTTTATTATCATGGAAAGACAAGGTCTTTATTCTGTATTAGTGAATGCAGTCAACCATTTCATGGTAGAACTCTATTCTGATCATAAAGATATGATTTATCGTGCGTATTACTATGCAGGTGCTTTACTCAATACATTTATTAATTGGGAAAAGACAGGAAAACTTGTTTCGGCACAGGAAGTAGCCAAGATGATCAGTGAAAGTGCACCACAGATGCCTTAATAATGAGGCATCTTTTTTTTCATATCTTTTAATTTATCTAATGCGGCAAGAAGTCTTTCATCCTTCTTTGCAAAATGAAAACGAATGAGGTGATTTACATTTTCTTTAAAGAAGCTAGAGCCAGGAACAGCCCCTACACCTACAATACGAGCAAGATCTTCACAGAACTTCACATCGTCGTCATAACCAAATTCAGATATATCTACAAGGACATAATAAGCACCTTGTGGCTCGGTATATTTAATACCAAGTTCTCTTAAACCATTACAGAATAAATCTTTCTTATGTGTATATAATGCCTGTAGTTCTTTATAGTAGTCTTCTCCAAATTCAAGTCCTACAACGGCTGCTTCCTGGAGTGGTGCACTTGCACCAACTGTTAAGAAGTCATGTACTTTCTTTGCGACATCAATAATATGCTCAGGTGCAATAATATAGCCTAAATGCCATCCAGTAATAGAATAAGTCTTACTTAATGAACTGCATGAGATTGTTCTTTCAAACATACCTGGAAGAGAAGCAAAATACACATGTTTATTTGGTGCATAGATAATATGTTCATAGACTTCATCCGTAATGATATATGTATCATACTTCACTGCAAGTGAGGCAATATATTCTAATTCTTCTCTAGTAAAGACCTTACCACATGGGTTAGAAGGGTTACAAAGAATGAGTGCTTTAGGATGCTGTTTAAAGGCATCTTCTAATTCTTTCTTATCAAAGTTGAATAGTGGGGGATGTAATGGAACATAAATAGGTTTGGAATCAGATAAAATGGCATTAGCCCCATAGTTTTCATAAAAAGGTGAAAATACAACAACCTTATCTCCTGGATCACAGACAGTCATCATGGCTTCTGTAGAACCACATGTCACAACAATATTCTTGTTAGGATCGATAGGTAAACCCATATAGTTTTCCTGTTTATTTGCGAGTGCTTCTCTAAAGTTCTGTGCACCCCAGGTAATCGCATATTGATGATAATCTTCATGAGATACTTCAGCTAAACGATCACATATTTCTTTGGGTGGATCAAAATCAGGGAAACCTTGAGATAAATTAATAGCGTTATATTTTAAATATACTCTTGTCATTCTTCTTATAACTGAATCAGTAAATGTATCAGTACATGAGATAACATCATAAAACCAACTCCTTTTTTAAATAAATTATCACAATGATTAATATTTGTCACGTAAAATATATTTTCAGAATATGAATTATCTGAAGTTGATTTGTTGTTCATGATATGATGAATGTGTATGCGAGGAGGAAATATATGATTGATTTACATATGCATAGTTTCTATAGTGATGATGGTGAATATACACCAACACAGTTAGTAGATATGTGTCACGAATCAGGTATCCAGATTATGGCTATTGCGGATCATAACTGGATTAAAGCGAATAATGAAGCATCTTTAAGATGCAAGGAATTAGATATGACTTATATACCAGCAATTGAATTAGATTGTACCTATAAGGGTGTGAATCTTCATGTTGTAGGATATGGCATTGATGATTCAGAAGAATTTAATAGGCTTGGTGAAAGTATTGAGAAACAGGAACAGACATGCAGCTTAAAGAAACTAGAATTGACTAATAATCTTGGTTTTGAATTAGATAAAGCGCAGTTAGATGGCTTATCTTCTAATGGTGTTTATACGGGGGAAATGTTTGGTGAAGCCTTATTAAATGATCCACGTTATATTGATCATGAATTATTAAAATCTTATCGTGAAAATGGATCTAGAAGTGATAATCCTTTTGTGAATTTCTATTGGGATTATTATGCACAGGGTAAACCTTGTTATACGGAGGTTAAGTTTCCTACATTAGAAGACACAATTAAACTGATTAATGAACATGGTGGAGTTGCAGTCTTAGCCCATCCGGGGAATAATCTTAAAGGACAGTTTGAATTATTGGATGAAATGGTCACATTAGGACTACAGGGTGTTGAATGTTTCTCTAGTTATCATTCAGAAGAAGTGAATCGGTACTTCTATAATAAGGCAAAAGAACTAAATATTCTTTATACATGTGGCAGTGATTTCCATGGTAAGACAAAACCATCTATTAAGTTAGGTGAACATCATAGCGATGTAGAAGAAGAGATAAAAGATAATTTGAAGAAGTATCTTGGGATAGGTTGAATAACGTATTTAGGCTTATAATAGACGCATATAATAATAATGTATAGAAATATTAAGTGATGTGTTTAAATAATAGACATTCAAAAAATCCACTATATATCAATATAAATTCACTTTACATAAATTATATAATGAAAAAAATACGAATGTAATTTTATTACAATTTGTAAGCGTATATTGTTGACGTATCATTTAAAACTCATGTATACTGATGTCGAAGGATTGTTACTTTAAGTAGGCAAGACCGTCATTCACACGCCCTTTTTAGGGTATCGTGAATGCGGTCTTTTTTTGTTTCAATCTATCAAATTTAAGAGTGGAGGTGAAATCTTTAGTCTTATCAACAAAGAAAGAGGTGAAATAATGAAAGGGAAAAAAATTGTTGAAGTAGGCTTAGCTGCAATTATTGCGCTATCGGGAGTTGCTTCTGCGGCTGCACCAGCTTTTGCGGCACCTAATGTGATTTATCCAAATGTACAGAGCTACACAAAGGATTCAGACACATTTACATTGCCAAAGAAAAGCCGTTTACTTGTGGTTTCAAATGAAAAGACACTTAATAATGAAGTGCTATTACGTGATTTGAAACGTGCAAGTTCGCAGTTAGCAGACAGAGGTGTTTTAGCAGAAGCACCACAGATTGTTTTTGGTACATTAGAAAATGCTGCAGATAATGACATCATTGTAAAAATGGGAACTAATCCAGATTTAACTGGTAAAAATGATGCTTATGCAGTAGATATTAAGAATAATATTACTATTTCTGCAGAAGATGAAACAGGAATCTATTATGGTTTAACATCTGTGATTCAGATGTTAATTGAAGGTGACAATGTTTTAACTAAGGGAAATATTATTGACTATTCTGATGTTGAAGACCGCTCATTCCATTTGGACTGTGCAAGAAAATTTTTCACAAAGGATTGGATCATTTCATTAATTAAAGATTTATCTTGGCAGAAATACAATTCAATTCAGCTTCATTTCTCTGAAAACGAAGGTTTTAGATTACAGAGTGATACTCTTGAAGCAATTGATGGCTTCCAGTATGTAAACAACCAGTATCTCACTAAACAGGATATGTTAGAAATTATTCGGGTTGCAAATGAATATCATATCGAAGTTATCCCATCTTTAGACTCTCCAGGTCACCTTGGTGCAGTTCTAAGATATTTACCATCTGACTATAGCTGTGCAAGCTTATTCCCATCTGATGGTAGAAGAGCACAGTGCTTTAATATCTTTACAAATGACGAAGCACGCGGCTTCTTAATCGATTTAATGACAGAATTTATTGATTTCTTCTCAGAAGCTGGATGTAAGAGATTTAACATTGGTGGAGATGAATTCTTAGAAAAATTCTCTAACTTCTCTAATGAACAGTATGTACAGATCATGGAATACTTCAATGAAGTATCTGCAATCGCTAAGTCAAAGGGTATGACTCCTAGAACTTGGAACGATGGTGTGATGTATGGAAATTATACTGGATATAAGTTAGATCCAGATATCGAAATCTGTTATTGGGCTGCTCCACAGAACTGTGCAAGTATCGAAAAGTTTGTACAGAATGGTAACAAAGTTATCAACTTCTCTGACACTTACATGTATTATGTATTATCTTCTTGGTGGTTACAAAATGCATGTCCTGAAGGAGATAGAATTTATAGAGAATGGAATCCAGGTAAGTTCTCTACATTACAGGGTGGTATTCCACAGACTTATAGCAAACCTTACGCAAACTTTGTAAAGGGTGGTTCTTATGCAGTTTGGTGTGACGTTCCAGGTTATATGACACAGGACTCAGTGGCCAATAACATCTTTTATAGAACACGTGCAACTGCGTATAAGATGTGGAACACATCAGATTCAATGCCTGAATATGCTGATGTAAAGAAGGCATTTGATAAGATTGGACGCGTTCCTGGTTATAAGAGTGTCCTACCAGAACCGGGTCAGGTTCTTTATGAAGGGCAGTCTGTTGCACTTACAATTGAATATAAGAATGAATTTGGACAGACAATTGAACCTACAGAAACTTTATATGGCTTAAAGGACAATGAATACACTATTGAACCTAAGGAACTTTATGGTTATAAGTTTGAAAAAGCAAGTGAATCATTAACTGGTACATATAAAGAAAACAAAACAATCACTTTAACTTATAAGACATTTACTGACAAGGAAGCATTAATCAAAGAAGTGAATAATGCATTAGTGATCAAGGATTATATTCCTGAAACAGTAAAGGAATATAAAGATGCTTTAGACGCTTCGAAAGACGTTAAAGAAGATCCTACAGCAGGACAGAAGAAAGTTGATGAAACATTAGCTGCACTTCGTACTGCAAAAGAAAAAGCTGTAAAGGCTAAATTCTATAAGTTATACGTAGAAGCTTATTATCCAGTAAGTGATGCTGCTTATGCATCTGGATATCAGGCTTATATGAATGCCGTTAATAACGGAAAAAACACTCTTAAAGATGAAAACTTAGATGTTGAAACAGCTGAAGCTGCTTATAATAACATCATGAATGCGAAGAAAGCATTAATTAAAAAAGCTGCAGATAAGCCTACTATTTCTGCAACTAAGGGATACTATGGCTGGTACTCATACAACAATATGATTGATGGTAACCGTAATTCTAAGTGTTGGTTTGGTGCTAACCAGACAGCTGGGGATGAAGTGTTATTCACATTCCCAGGTAAAGTAAAATTATCAGGTGTGAATGTTGTACAGGCAGACCAGGGTGATATTTTACGTGATGCTGAGGTTCAGATTTCTGCTGATAAGGTAAACTGGACAACAGTAGGTACATTAAAGGGTACAGATCCATTAGAAAAGAGATTTGACTTTGATGCTCAGGAAATAAAGTATGTAAGAATCTACATCAATTCAGGATATGGTGCTTGGTATCAGATTTCTGAAGTTGAGTTCGTATTAGAATCCATTGGTGAAGATACTACATTAAAAGACTTGATTGAAAAAGCTAAGGAAGAAGATTTAGAAGGCAAGACAGTTGCATCTAGAGATGAATTCTTAGAAGCTCTTATTGAAGCTCAGAAGGCATTAGTGGCTGAAGATATCAAAAATGAAGAAGTCATCAATCGCTTAAATAAGGCTATTGAAGGTTTAGTTGATGCACCTGTTGTGAATACAGATGCTCTTGATGAAGCAATTGCTAAGGCTAATGCTTTAACTGAAGAAGAAGTAAATAAAGCAATTAAAAAGAACGTTGAAGTATTCAACAAAGCATTAGCTGATGCCAAGGCTGTTCTTGCGAAGGATGAACCTACTCAGGAAGAAATCGATGCAGCAGTTAAGACATTAAATGAAGCATTAGATGGATTAAAGGTTATTAGAGGTAATCCAGAAGCTTTTAATTCAGCTCTTGAAGCTGCTAGTAAGAAAGACGAAAGCAAATATACTGCTGAATCTTGGGCATCATTAATGGCTGTAGTAGAAGAAGTAAAGGCTATTGACTTAGAAAATGCAACTCAGAAAGAAATTGATGAAGCTGCAGCTAAGTTAAATAAAGCAGTAGACGCATTAGAAGAAAAGGTTGTAATTGAACCAGAAAAACCAACTGTTCCAGAAAAACCAACTGAAAAGCCAGCAACTAAACCAGAAGATAAGAAGGATGACACTGTTAAGACAGGTGATTCTACTATGATTTTAGGTATGGTTGCATTAATGGCTGTTTCAGCTATCGTTTATATCTCTTTAAAAAGAAAAAAATTTAATTAATACGTAAGAGGCAGGTTTGCCTGCCTCTTACTTGATAGGGAATGATACAATGAACAAGAATAATATGAAACGTGTGTTAATGAGCGTTATGCTCGTTTCTTCTATGACTCTTTCAAGTGGTGCTATTGTGGCTCAAGCGTACAATGGTACATCAGCTATTACTGAAAGAACAATGACTAATGAACAGCTCGTTGCTGCAACAACACCTATCCTACAGTCATATACTAAAGATGCGTCTGATAAGACATGGGTTATGACTAAGGATTCAAAGTTCGTTATTGTAGCTAATGAAGCTAACTTAAAGAATGAAAGACTTGCTGAAATTGTTAAATTAGTGAATTCTGAATTCATGGCAAAACAGATTGTTTCTAGTGATGCTCAGGCTATGCTTTATAATCAGGACGGAACACCAACTGATATCACTATTGATATTAAGCCTGTATCAGAAATTACTGATAAGACTACAAGTAAAGAAGCTTATAAGATTACAATTGATGACACTGGTATCCATTTAACTGGTGCAAGTGAAACAGCTGTATTATATGGTTTACGTACTATTGAACAGCTTTCAATTGCGAATAATAACACTTTAGCTTATGGTGAAATCGTAGACTATCCTAATGTTGCTGAACGTCGTATTCATGTAGATATGGCTCGTAAGTATATTTCTAAAGAATGGTTCATCAGACAGATCAGAGAAATGTCTTACTTCAAGATGAATGCAATCCAGATGCATTTCTCAGAAAACCTAGGTTTCCGTATTGAATGTGAAACAGATCCATCAATCGTATCTGAACAGCATTTAACTAAAGCTGATGTAAGAGAAATTCTTGCTGAAGCAAAGAAATATGGTGTGAAAGTTATTCCATCATTTGACTCTCCAGGCCATGTTGACCAGATTTTAAGAGCACATCCAGAATATGGACAGAAAGATAAATATGGTAATAATTATAAATCAGGTTTAGATGTTACTAATCCTGAAGCGATTAAGTATATTTATAGCTTATATGATGAATATATGGAATTATTTAAAGGATGTACAGATTTCCACATCGGTGGGGATGAATATATGGAATTTGACCGTGCACCTTTCACTACTCAGTACAAAGAAGTACTAGATAACTATGCAAGAGAAAACATTGATCCTAATGCAACTTGGAAAGATGTTATTGCGAAATATATCAATGACTTAGCAGAACATGTACATGAAAAAGGATTTACTCCACGTATTTGGAATGATGGTATCTACTATGGAGAAAATTCCTGGGGACAGAATAAACAGATGATCAAAATGCATAAGTATATTGGTATTGATTTCTGGAGTCAGATGTCTTGGAACTATAGTATCGCAAAACTTCAGACATTCTTAGATAAGGGTCATGATACTATTTATAACGTAAATGCTAGTTTCTTCTATTATGTATTAAGACCATCAATGCCAAATGATGGACGTAAACAGCATTCATTTGATAATTTGAATTCTGATAAGTTAATCTTTGACGAATGGACTCCAGGTAAATTCCAGGCGAATACTATTGCTGATGATAACCCAGCTATTAAGGGTGCATCACTTGCAATCTGGTGTGATAAGGCTGATGTATGTGATGAAGATACTATTACTGAAGATATCGCAAATGAAATGCGTGCACTTGCTACTAAAGCATGGAATACAAAGTCTAATAGTATTATTTCTCATAACCAGTTTAAGGCTAATTATGCAAAGCTTGGACATGTTGCAGCATTTGATAAGGGTTCTACTTTACCAGATTCTGGATCAATCTTACCAGCTGATTCTTTAGGTAAAGTAACTATTAAATATGTAGATAAAGATGGTAAGGAATTAAAGAGTCCTGTAACTCGTTATGGTAATATCGGTGATGAATATAACTTCACTGCTGAAAAGATTTATGGTTATCGTTTAGTGTCTGATAAAGATAGTGCAACTGGTACATATAGTAAGAAGGGTGATACTTTCACTTTCACTTATGAAATCTACACAGATAAAACTGACTTAAAGGCTGCTTTAGATAATTGTTTAAATGAAAATGTATACATTGGTGCAACACTAGGTGAATATAAAACTGCATTAGATGAAGCACAGAAACTTTATGATGATAAGGATGCATTACAGCAGGATGTAGATGCTATCTTGACTACGTTAAATAACGCTAAGAAGAAAGCAGTTAAACGTGCTTATTATGCATTATGGGTAGAAGTAGAAAACCCAATGGCTGATAATGGATATGCATCTGGATATCCTGAATATTTAGAAGCTGTAAAGAATGGTAAGAAGGTTCTTTATGGTGAAGAAGTGACTGATAAATCAGTAAAGACTGCATATGATGAATTAGTTGCTGCTAGAAATGGTTTAATGAAACGTGATGGTACTGTTCCTGGTATTGAAGCATCTGATGGATATTGGCAGTTAGGTGTATCTCCAAGTGATAAATATAGCTATGAAAAGATGTTTGATGGTAATAGAGAGACATTCGCTTGGTTCAATGATGCTCAGAAGGTAGGTAAACATATTACATTTACATTACCTAAGACAGTAAATATGAGTGGTATTAAGATTTCTGCACCTGAAAGACCAGGCTCAGATATTATTAAGAATGCGGATATCATGGTTTCTACAGATAAAAAAAACTGGACAACTGTAGGTAATTTAAGAATGACTGCAGATACTCTTGAACAGTCATTTAGATTTGATAAACAGTCAGTGAAGTATGTAAAATTTGTGATGAAAGAAGCAAGTGAAAGCTGGTATAAGATTGCAGAAGTACAGTTTACTTATGATCAGGTTGAAGAAACAACTGAACTTAAAGATTTATTAACAGAAGCTTATAATCAGGATTTAACTGATAAGACAAGTGATTCTGTTGATACATTCTTAGACGCATTAGTAGAAGCACAGAAAGCTTATGCAAGAGAAGATTTAAATAATGAGGAAGTAATCAATGCATTACGTACAGCTATGAAGAACTTAAAGGTAGTTTCTAAAGTAAATAAGGCTGATCTTGAAAAAGCAGTGACTAAAGCTGAAGCTATCTCTGAAGAAATATTAAATAAGGCTGTGAAGAAAGCACGTGATGCATTTACTAAGGCATTAAATGATGCAAAAGCTGTATTTGAAAACAAAGATGCTTCTCAGGAAAAAGTCAATGAAGCAACTAAGAAGCTAGAAGACGCTATTAAGGGCTTAGATGTTCTTAAGGGTGATACAACTGCTTTAGATGCAAAACTTGCTGAAATTAAGAAATTAGATGAAATTAAGTATACTGAAGAATCTTGGACTGCATTAATGAATGTTGTTGCAGAAGCTAAGGGTCTTGACAAAGAAAATGCAACTCAGGTAGAAGTGGATGAAGTTGTGGCTAAGTTAACTAAAGCAGTAAATGCTTTAGAAGAAAAGGTTGTAATTGAACCAGAAAAACCAACTGTTCCAGAAAAACCATCTGAAAAGCCTGAAATTAAGCCAGAAACAAAACCAGAAGTGAAACCTGAAACTAAGCCAGAAGATAAGAAGGATGATACTGTTAAGACAGGTGATCCAACTTCATTATTCGGATTAGTATCTGCTATGGCTTTATCTCTAGCAGGTTTTGTATCTGTGAAGAGGAAAAAAGACTAAATCTTTGAAGGGATAGTGTAATGCTATCTCTTCTTTTTTCTTACAAAAGAAGTGAGATGTACAAATTATAATGTGAAGTGAATATGATATCATAGATATAAGAGAGGGGTGAGCATAATGAAGGATGCTTATATTAATGGAAAAATAATAGATGGTACCAAGGAGATGCAGGTTAAGAAAGGTTACGCTATTCTTGTAGAACAGGGAAAAATTAAGAATATTGTTTTACAAGAAGAAGCTGATTTAACAGGTTATAATGTAGTTAATTTAAAAGGGAACTATATTATGCCAGGTCTTATTAATATGCATGTACACTTAGCTGGTAATGGGAAACCACAAAAGAAACAGAGAGATAATGCAAAGTTAGTAAACTTCTTAATGAGTAATCCACTTACTCGTGCTATTGCTCATAATATGGTGAGTGGGTTTGCAGAAATGGAGTTACTCAGTGGTGTCACTACGATTAGAATAGTAGGTGGTATTAGAGATTTTGATACACGTGTACGTGATGAAATTAATTGTGGGAAGAAGAGAGGTCCACGTATTTTAGCAGGTAATGAAGGCATTTCAGTCCCTCATGGTCATATGGCAGGGAGTGTAGCAATTGCAGCTGAAACAATTGATGATGCACTTTTACAGGTAAGTAAAGCAAAGGAACAAAATGTCGATTTAATTAAATTAATGATTACAGGTGGTGTTCTAGATGCAAAGGAAAAGGGTGTTCCTGGAGAATTAAAGATGGCTCCTGAAATGGTTAAAGCGGTTTGTGATAAAGCACATGAATTAGGCTTTAAAGTTGCTGCTCATGTAGAATCATCTGATGGTGTCAGAGTGGCTTTGGAAAATGGTGTAGATTCGATTGAGCATGGGGCAAAACTCGATGATCATATGATAAAGTTATTTAAAGAAAATCATGCATTCCTATGTACTACATTATCACCAGTCTTACCATATGCTTTATTTGATCGTTCTATTACTGACGCATCAGAAGTAGAACAATTCAATGGTAAAGTCGTATTTGATGGAATTATAGAATGTGCGAAACAGGCATTAGAAAATGATATTCCTATTGTATTAGGGAATGATGTAGGATGTCCTTGGATTACACAATATGACTTCTGGAGAGAACTATATTACTTCCATAAGTATGTTGGTGTAAGTAATGCATATGCAATTTATTGTGCGACATTACAGGCGGCTAGAATGGCTGATATTGATGATGAGACAGGTTCTATTGAAGTAGGTAAGTCAGCTGATATGATTGCCACAAAGGATAATCCATTAGATGATTTACTGGCATTAAGACATATTGAATCTGTTATCATGAGAGGTCATAGAATTGATCATCCTACTAATAAAATCAATGAACAGGTAAAAACTGAATTAGATAAGTTCTTATAATCCCTTCTGACGAAGGGGTTTTGAGTATTTACACACAATATATATGAGTTCACTATTATTTATATCTATAACCAAAAAACAATTATTAACTAATAATATACATGTAGTAGAAGAGAGATTTACCGATAGTGTCAAGAATCTTGTGTAAATTCTTATTTCCTGTAAATTAAGTTTTCAGTAGATAAGGTTAGTTGTTATCTA